>JAQBWJ010000270.1 GCA_027625215.1 Candidatus Poribacteria bacterium | reverse complement strand
CGCGATATGGAGTTGGTCACCAAAGAGGGTAAGCGGATATCCGTCGTACCGGCGCCGTGGAAGACCGAGCGTAATTCAAACACGAGTGTCGCCGAATTCGGTGGACATTCGCTCGATGGGGGCGACGATCACGACTTGGGTCGTGTGGGGCTGTTGAGCTACGAAAACAACGCGCTCGACACAGCGGGAGCGCAGTTCGGCTTAGGGGCGGTGCGGACAGGTGCGTTTGGATTTTTCGCCGTTGCCGGGGGACCGATTGCGGTTCCGGTTCTATTTGCCGGGGTTGCGGGCAATGCCGCCGATATCGCGACCGGTGGAGGTCCGGGGTCAAACTATGTGCAATATGAAGTGAGCCCTTCGCGGATGTTCCGCACCCCATCCGAAGATGAGATCGACGATCTGCCGGACAAGATGGGTCCCGGCAAGGGCGACCTCTATTACGGCGAAGGTTGGACGATCGGTCTCCAAACTCGGTATCGGCTTAAGATCGTATTCGATCCAACATCACAGACATGGATACCCGCGACGAACGTCGTTTTGACATACGACATTTTGGATCGAAGCAATCAGTATCTCTACAACCCGCCGACATCGAAGATATTATCGTTGGTCTCAACAACCAACTGATCGCGACGGGCGCCGACCCGAACGGCGTGATTGAGGACGACGATCTGCCGTTCGACGCGGACACGATCAATCGGATCAAACAGATCCGTTCCGGTAGAGACACCTGGATTCATCTGCTCGAAAAGAATCCATCGTGGGTCTGGCAAAAGAGGCACATTCAAGGCGTCGCAACGCCGTCCGATGAAGCCGACTTATCGACGCTCTTCGACGAGCCGTCCGGCAAGACATCGTCGCGCGCGGAACTCGAACAGTTCCTTGACGACAACTTTGAGAAGGATGGCGAGTTGATGGTGTTCAAAGGCAACACCGTCTTTGAATACTCCCGGACGATTTCGCAATCGTCTACGACACAGTATTCAATCGCCGTCGGGATGGGAACGTCCGGGAAATTGGAACATGATCTCAACACGGGCAAAGGGTATAAACTCTTCGACAACGGCGCGACGTTCGAGTTTAAGGCAGGCACCGACCTATCCGTCCAACAAACCGTTCAATACGGTCGTTCACTCGACAGCGGCACGGGAGTCGAACAGAAAGTCGGGTTCGTTCTCGGTGACGGAGACGCATGGGACTCGTTTGCGATGTACGTCCACGAAGGTCCGTGGGGCACGCCTGTCTTCTTTACAGACCCCGGAAGCGTCTCCTCATGGCCCTGGGAACAAGGCACGACAAAAGGCATCGATGTCCAACTGGAGCTCCTTGATCCGCTCGACAGCGAACCTTTCGACTACCGAGACGGCGCTCATTACACGTTCCGTATCACCTCGACGGGCGTGGGGGTCAAAGAGGGTTCCGGCTTTGTCTTCAACCTGTACGAACTCCCATTCGGCAACCCGAAATCGGCGACGGTGCTGATGAACGGGACGCGGCAATCGCCGTTTGCCGCCGAACTGTTCAAAGGGTTCGGGTCGACCGATATCATCCCCGGCGCGCAGGAAAGCGACGGATTTGCTACCGCGTCCGCCAATGTTGTCGTGACGATCCGTCCGCCGGAGAAGGACTGGAACTCCTCCGAAGAGGTGGAGTACCCGGTAGCGATCCACGCGGAATCGATCAAGGATTACCAGATATTCGGGAATACCGTTCTGCGTCCGCGTTTCGCCGATCTGCGCGCGCCTCGCGCGACGATCACGTCGCCGTACGACGGTCAGCGCATCAGTCCGAATGTCTTCGACAGTTTCGAGGTGAACGTCGTTTCGGACGACGAGGACGTGGCGCGCGTCCTACTACAGTTCCGCGCGCAGCAACCGAACGGCGTTTGGGAACCCTGGCAGAATCTGTCCGGGATGGTGTGGGAGAACGGCGGTAGCAACGAACACGTGACCGTCGTGACGCACACCAACCGCCAGCCGAAGCGGAAAGAATTCACCTTCGCCTGGTCGCCGAGCGGTTTGGGGGTCGGCGAGTACCAGTTGCGCGCCTTGGCTCAGGACGCGGCAAAGCGACTGAGCGTGGACGGCACGACTCAGGAGAACCACCCCAACGTCGACCTGGATGCGCCCAAGATCACATTTCGGATTGACGACAGCGCGCCGACGGTGCTGACCACCACGCCCAACTATCAAGACTCCGAGAGCACCCGACTCTATAAGGGTGAACTCTCCGTCCTGTTTACGGACGACATGCGCGCGACGGACTTCAACGACCGTACCTTTGAAGTGACCGACCTGTTCAAAAACGGCGAGCGGGTTGCCGGGTTCGTGTCATACAGCCCCTCGCTCCGAAAAGCGATTTTCGTCCCCGTCCAACCGTTCGCCTCCTATGGGTATTATCATGTGGCGATCAAGACGGACGAGTACGACGAAAACGACGCGCTCATGCCGCCGGGGGGCGTCCATGATTTGGCGGGCAACGCGCTGGACGACGAGTTCGCGTTCACCTTCCGCACGGGCGAGTCGCTTTATGAGGAGCAGTGGAACATCACCCTCATCGCGGAGTACGGGACGCTGATAGATCGCAACAAAGCGCTCGGCGTCGCAACCGGGGCGCTCGACAGCGGGATCGAAGGCGATACGAAAGACGCCCTCGCGCCGCCTCGCTTCGATAACTCGTTCCAACTGCTTCTCTCCGACCAATCGGGCGATCACACGTATGAGCGTGACTTCCGCCCGGCGGATGGGCGATTCGCTCATCACTTCTTCTTCCTCGTCGCCTATCCCGGCGCTGCTGCCGGTGGGCAAACCGTTACGCTGCGGTGGGCGCCATCCAACAAATTGGTTGGCGAACTCGCTCAGTACCGGAGCATCCAACTGACGGTATTCATCCCGAACGGCTCCGGCGGATACGTGGCGAATCGGTTGTCCATTCCCGCTCCGACGTTTACGGAAGCGGTGTTGTACACATATACGCCGACAGCCGGAGAGACGGCGCGGTACTTCCGCCTCGACGTTCAGAAGAAGGAAAACTATGCGACGACGACCTTTGCGACGGGCACGTCGGGCTGGAAGTTCCTCTCCGTGCCGATTATGCCGGAAACGCCAGACCCGTTTGTCAATCTGGGTGACGATATCGACCCGTTCCAACTGTTCCGATATGACACCGCGACGAGCGCTTACAAAATCTATCCGCTCGACCCGGGCGAGGTGTCGCTGATCACGGGACACGGTTATTTCACCCGTCTGAGCGAGGATGCCGCCATCGACGTAGGCGGTTTCGCCAACGTCGCGCCCATCGCGTTGACGTTCGCCACGGCGGGCTGGCACGCCATCGGCAACCCGTTCGCCGCAGCCGTCAACGTCGCCGATCTGACGGTCAACAGTGGAACGCCGTTCGCGGCGGCGGTCGGCTCGACGGTCGGCGGGACGCTGTATGCGTGGGACATCGTGACAGACGCCGACAACTACGGGCTATCAGACGAACAGACGCTGTCCGACCACTATCAGAGCGTCGATTCATCCGGCGCGCTGTTGCCTTGGTCGGGGTATTGGCTGCAAACGCTGACGAATAACGTGACGGTGACGATCCCCGTTGCGACGGCGACACCTATCATCCCCGGCAACCTTGTTCCTCCGCTGTCGGCTCCGTCCTCCGGCGCGGGGGGTTCCGAAGATGGTCGATTCGACTTGCCGCTGCGCTTGTCGTCGGCAAGCTCGTCGGATGTGATCACGCTACTTGGGACGCGCTCGGACGGGAAGGCGTCCCTCGATCCAAACGACCGCGAGGAACCGCCGATATTGGGCGGCACGGTCGCGGCATATTTCACAAGCGTCGAACAGTCGTCGGCGCGCTTCAACACGGACATTCGACCGCTGTTGAAGGTGGGAGAATCGGCGACGTGGCGCGTTGTCGCGCACGCGGACCAGGTGCGCGGGGAGATGGCTCTGTCGTGGGGCGACGGCGTCTCGCGGCTTCCCGACGACGTGATGCTGACGGTTCGTCGCGCGGATGTTTCCGGCGCGGCGTGGCAGGACATGCGTAAGACCACGTCAGTGAGCGTCTCCGGCAACGGACTGCTGCGACGGGTACCGTATGAGATTCGGGCGATCCGCTTCCATGTTGGCGCGCCGGAAGGTGTCTCGGCGTCCGCAGGCGAGGGGTTGGTGTCGCTTTCCTGGACGCCGGAGTCGGACGAGGCGTACGTGGCTCAGTATATCCTGGAACGGCGGGATGTCTCGACGGGAGGCGCGAGCCGTTTCGAGTGGACGCCCCGGTCGATGACGTCAGGCGCCGCAACATCGTCGGCTCCCCGCTTGATGACGGATTCTCAAGGAGCCTCATCATACCGCTTCGTGGATACAGACGTTGAGGAGGAACGAACGTATCGGTATGTCTTGAGCGTGCGATACGCGACGGGGGCGGTGCGTTCAGCGGAGCCGTTGCTGGCGACGGTGCAGGCGACTATCGAGGCGACGGCGTTGCTTCCGAACTACCCCAACCCCTTCAACCCGGAGACGTGGATTCCTTACGAATTGGCGTCGGAATCTGCCGTCACTATCGATATCTACGACCAACGCGGGAGTCTGATACGGCGTCTGGACTTGGGGTATCAACCTCGCGGCAGGTATGTGCGTAAGGAGAAAGCGGCGTACTGGGACGGTCGGAACGCGCTTGGCGAGCGGGTTTCGAGCGGTGTGTACTACTACATGCTGCGCGCGGGCGACTACGCCGTGACCCGCAAGTTGCTGGTGATCAAATAACACAAACGAAGTCATCACGCTGCTTGCGGAAGGATTACGCGATGAACGCGATGAAGAAGTGGCTCGCCGTTGGTTTGCTGACCGCTCTGCTTCCGTTGCCTGT
>JAQBWJ010000269.1 GCA_027625215.1 Candidatus Poribacteria bacterium | reverse complement strand
CCCGACGCTGAACGCGCTCGCCGTGAAGCAGTCGGACGACCCGGTGCTGCGATTCGGGTGGGGCTCGTACATCGACCCGTCCGCGCAGACGGAAGACCTCGGCGCCGACCCTGTTGCGGCGACGCGCTACGGGCTGATGAACATCGAACGGGTCGCCGCCATGTTAATCCCCGCGACGACGACGAATCCGGGTGACGATTACGACGAACTCCGCAACCTCTACAACGACCTGATCGGGCAGCGGAACCGCGAGTTGGGGCATGTGATCGGTCTTGTCGGCGGAGTCGTGCAGACGAACTACCACGTCGGGCAGGAGGGGATCGTTTACGCGCCCGTGTCGCGCGAGAAGCAGAAGGAGGCGATGACGTTCCTCGCCGAAAACGCCTTCACAACGCCGACATCGTTGATCGACCCGAACCTGTTGGGGTTGATCGAGCCGTCGGGGAACGTGGGGCGGGTCGCGTCGGCGCAAAGTTCGCTGCTGAACCAACTGCTCGACGACGGGCGAGCGCAGCGGTTGGTCGATCACGCGGCGATGGCGGACGACCGTGAGCCGCGCATCGACCCGTACCCGCTCGGCGAGATGCTCGCCGACCTGCGCGACGCCGTTTGGGGCGAACTGAACGGGGAAGCGGTCGTGATCGACCCGTACCGTCGTCAGTTGCAACGGGCGCATGTCGAGAATCTCGGCGGGAAGGTCAACGGCGGCGGGCGCAGCGACCTCCCGGCGTTCGCTCGGGGCGAACTGCGGCGCATCGACCAAGCGGCGGAAACGGCGTTGGGTCGCGCTCAGGACGACGCGACGCGGTTGCACCTGGAGGATATCCGGGAACGCATCGAGGCGGTCCTGGAGCCGTCGGGTCGTCGGTAAAATCGGCTGTTTCGGGGAGGGGAGTGGGTTGACCGTACGCGCCGATTCCGCTTGACACGCCGTTGTACGGGCGATACACTTCCCTCCGCATAACAGACGCGCACCGATATTTGGCACGATTTTTTGAACGGAACTCGACAGGACGATGGCGAATTTACCTTCTTCTAAAAAGCATATTCGCGCAGACGAACGCAAGCGCGTCCGCAACCGCCTCGTCAAGACGGCGATGCGTTCGGCGCTTCGCAACGCGCGGACAGGTATCACGAGCGGCGCGGACGACACGCAATCGCTCTTGACCCACGCGATCAGCCAACTCGACAAGGCGGCGAAAAAGGGCATCATCAAGAAGCAGACGGCGGCTCGGCGCAAGTCTCGATTGATGAAGGCGTACAACCGCGAAGTCGCGCAAGCGGGCTGACCTGCCTTAAAAGACATTGACTTGACGGCGCGTTGATTCTTCTTTCCCCCATTGCGGGGGTTCGAGTGTCGATGACGCCGTTTGTCTGTACGTCACGTTCTCGCCTTCCGCCGAAATCTTTCCCGAACGAATCACCTCTTCACTCATGACGGCGCGCTTTTCTATATAAATACCATAAATTAGGGTTTACATCATATCTAATTGTCGCATTGGTGGTATGCCGTCCTCGAACGTTGTTCCCGCCTGACAAGCGGGTGTGGTGAGGGCGCGTTTTCAAGCGCAACGGATCACATAACCATAAATGACGCTGGTTAGGGGAGCTGCCTTCAATGATGACGATGATTTCAGTCGCGCGCACGCTTCAGTTGCGTGAACCGTCCGACCGTCTCTCCTCGAAGGAGCGCGAACGTCTCGCCGAACGCGCCGCGCGGGGAGACGCCTCCGCGTTCAACCGATTGACGACGGCGTTCCGTCCCGCGTTGCTGCGTTACGCGACCCGTCAAGCGGGCGACCCGCATCACGCCGAAGACTTGGTGCAGGATGGGCTGCTCCGCGCGTGGGAGATGCGCGAGCATTACTCGACGGAGAACGGCGGCTCGTGGATCGAGTGGTGTCGGCAGATCGTTCGGCATCTTGCGATTGATCGGTGGCGACGGGAATCGTCGGGAGCGCTCGTCTTCGAGAGCGTGCTGGGCGGCGACGAGTCGTTCGAGGGGATCGATCAGTTCCCGTCGAATGAGTCGGCGGCGGACGCGAGGTTGGTAGATCGCGAGCGGTTGGAATCGCTGCGGGAGGCGGTGTCGCGGCTGCCGAAGCGACGGCGGCGCGTCTTGCAACGGTGGTTGGAGGATCGGTCGGTGGAGGAGGTCGCCGCGTTGGAGGGGATCAGTTTGAAGGCGGCGCAGTTGGCGTTGTATCGGGCGCGAAAAGACCTTCGCGCGGCGTTCGGCGTGAAGAATCCCGCCCTGACGGATGGGATTGTCGTCAGTCGGGATTCTTCGCGTCATCGCGCGGATCGTCAGACGGTGTAATCCAAGTCCGGGTAGATCGGGAAGCGGGCGCACATCTCGCGCACCTCCTCCTTGATCTTCGCGCGTCCTTTCGATCCGGTGTCTTTTTGGACGGCGACGGCGATCCATTTGGCGATTTGGCGCATTTCGGTTTCTTTCATGCCGCGCGTCGTCGTCGCGGGGGAGCCGGGCCGGAGTCCGCTCGTGATGAAGGCGGAGCGGCGGTCGAACGGCACGGTGTTGCGGTTGACGACAATGCCCGCCTCCTCGCAACGGTCCGCCGCCTGACGCCCGCTGTACGCCCGCTCCGAAAGATCGACCAACATCAAGTGGTTGTCCGTGCCCCCGCTGATGAGGTCGAACCCTTCTACCACCAACCCCGCCGCCATCGCCGCCGCGTTTGCGATGATCTGACGCTGGTACGTCTTGAACTCCGGCTCCATCGCCTCTTTGAAATTGACGGCGCGCGCCGCGATGGACTGCATGAAAGGACCCCCCTGCAAGCCCGGAAAGATCGCCTTGTCAATCGCTTCGGCGTGCGCCTCTTTGCAGAGGATGACCGCACCGCGCGGACCTCGGAGCGTTTTGTGCGTCGTGAAGGTGACGACATCGGCGTAGGGGATGGGGTTCGGGTGGGCGTCGCCCGCGATCAACCCGGCGATGTGCGCCACGTCCGCCAGCAGCAACGCGCCGACGCTATCGGCGATCTCTCGCCACGGCTTGAAGTCGAGCGTGCGGGGGTAGGCGCTGCCGCCGACGATCACCATCTTCGGCTGATGCCGCTTCACAATGTCGGCGACCTCGTTCAGGTCGATCCGCCCCGTCTCCTGATTCACACCGTAGAACTGCACGTCGTACAACTTGCCCGCCAAATTCGCGGGGATGCCGTGACTCAGGTGTCCGCCGTGATCCAACTTCATCGACACGATGCGGTCGCCCGGTTCCAGCAGCGCGAGAAACGCCGCGACGTTCGCCTGCGAACCGGAGTGCGGCTGCACGTTCGCGTGGTCCGCCCCGAACAACGCCTTCACGCGGTCGATGGCGAGTTGTTCGATGCCGTCCATGTGTTCGCAGCCGTTGTAATAACGCTTACCGGGATAGCCTTCGGCGTACTTGTTGCCGAGCACGCTGCCCTGCGCCAGAAGCACGGCGGGGCTCGCGTAGTTTTCGGAGGGGATGAGGACGATTTGGTCTTGTTGGCGTTTCAGGTCGGCGTTCATCAGCGCGCCGATTTCGGGGTCGATGGCGTTCAAACTGCGGTGAAAGATGTCGCTCACGGGGTTCCTCCCGATGATAGTGTCGCCTGCTCGCGGGCTCTGGCGAGAAGCGTCACGGTGCGAAGCGTCGGCGTGTCGAGGCGCAACCGTTCCGCCTCACGAAGGATCACGCCGTTGAAAAACTCGAGTTCGGTGCGGCGTCCGTTGTCTAAATCTTGCAGCATGGAGGAGCGGTTTGTCGCGGAACGTCGGCAGACATCCACCACCATTTCGTCCACCGAATCATCCGACGAGTCGGGGAGGTTGATTCCACGCGCTTTGGCGACCGCCACGCACTCCCGCGCGAGGGACAGCATCACCTCGCGGGCGGAATCCCACTCCGCCAACTTGCCGTTCGCCACGCCGAGCAACGCCGTCAGCGGGTTGATCGCCGCGTTGAGGATCGCCTTCAGCCAGACGGCGGACTCCCAATCATCCGCGTACTCCGCCTCGAAGCCGCAGTCGGTCAGCAGTTTGACAAAGAGGTGGGCGTCTTCGATTCGCGCGGGACGCATCGCGCCGACGCGGGTCGCGCCCGTCCCGGCGTAGCGGGCGACGCCTTCTTCCAAAAGGGTTGCGCCTTCGCGGGTTGTTCCCACCAAAACGTTCTCCGCTCCGAAGACCTCCGCGAGGACTTCCGCGTTACCGATCCCGTTTTGTAGGGTGACGGCGACTGTTTGGGGGGATTGGAAGGGCTTGGCGCGTTCGGCGGCGGCACGAGTTGACATGGATTTCGTGAGGAAGAGGATCGCGTCGAAGTCGGGGGTATCGGCGGTTCGTTCGGTGATGACAGGGAGCCGAATCCCCTCCCCCGTCTGAATCCCCTCCCCCTGAGGGGGAGGGTTAGGGTGGGGGCTCGGCGGAGGGGGGTGGGGCTGGTCCCGCCGGTTCGACATGATATTGTACGGGAAAGTAGCAGGGGAGAGAAATGGACAGGAGTTGGGTTCTGGTTTCTGGGTTCAGGGAGAACAGCCGGGGAGAAATGGACAGGATTTACAGGATTAGGAGGATTTTGAAGCTGTTTCAGTTTAGTCGGTGGTCGTTTTCCGGCCGGTCTTGAGGGTCAACGACGTGCCGCCTTTAGCGTGTGCTCTGGGCGACGGCACTGGGATGGGATGGGCGGGACTTGCGGGCCGGCCGCATTCGTACCCATCCCTGCGCTCGGAAAAACTTTGCGATTCCGTGCCATATTGGGCCATTTAGCTTTGGTCCCGTGTGTCATTCTGTGCCGAAATGTGTGTCAAATGTGTGCCAACAGTGTGCCGAAGTGGGTCAAAGTGTGTCGGGGTGTGCCACCGGCGGGGCCCTTTCTGG
>JAQBWJ010000268.1 GCA_027625215.1 Candidatus Poribacteria bacterium | reverse complement strand
GGTTCGACCAAACGTACGACTCGTTTCTGTTCGACGCGTCCGATCTCGCCGACTACTATGCTCTGGTGGTGTCGGCGAACGAGGCGATTCGTGTCGGCGTGACGTTTGATCGTGCGGCGCGGGTGAACGTATCGTTGGTGGATGACGGTGGAAGTTGGTTGGCGGCTGCCGTCTCGCAACGGACGAGGGAGGGAGGCGAACGTTACGAACTGCTTTACTATTCACGGCGCAACGAAACGGTCTACGTCAAGGTGGAGCCCGTTGCGACGGTGTCGGCGGCAACCACCTACGCGCTCTTGGCGGTGCGTGATACGGCGGTGGTCGATGCGCCGCCGCGAATCGCATCGCTCAGGATGTTCCCCAACCCGGTGAGATCGGGCGATTCGCTCACGGTGGAGGTCGGGTTTGAGAGCGCGGGGATCGACGAGTTACGCGCGGAACTGTACACCATCGACGGACATCGAGCGGCAGAGGCGAGCATCGGCGGGTTGTCGTCTGGGGCGGGCGTGTTGGCGGTGTCGGCGTCGAACGGCGGAAGGCAGCTGGCTCCCGGTGTGTATTTTGTGTTGGTCACGGCGCGGCGAGGCGGGCAGGAAGTTCGACGGTTGGGGAAGATTGCCGTCGAATAACACTCGTCGAATTGCCCAAGTCCGACTTCGACGTTTATCGTTCTCCAACGCGAATCGCGTCCGAATAGGCAGACCGACGACGATTATTCGCGCGTCGCTTCCTCGTATTCTGGAAACTCGTTCAAAACTTCGATGGCGAGCCCGAGCGGGCGTCCCACCGCTTCCACGACTTGCTCAGGCGTCGGACATGGATGTCCTGCGTCGAGGCGCTGCCGGATGTGCCGACGGATGCTCGGCTTACGCGCTTCCATCGCATCCCGTTGAGCGGGCGTGATCGGTTGCTCAAACGCGACGAAGTTGCCGAACGGGTCGGTCACTGAAGCAGTTGGAATGTCGTACGGGGGATCTACCGCGATTTCTACGGAACCGGGACGGCGCGCGTTCCACTCATCAATGAGCGCTTGTAGGTCGTCGACTTTCAGATTCAGACGCGAATGGGTCGAGTCCGTGGCGGCTTCGTTCAGCATGATCGTGACGCCGCTGCGGGAGATCGACATGATAACGGGGCGTCCCGGAGCCTCCCGCCACTCCCAATCGAGATTGAACCCCAACCAGTTCACATAGTGATTGACCGCGTCCTCGTACGACGCGATACCGAATACTGGCGTGACGAGGGTAACTCGCGGACTCGATTTGCTCGCGGTACTCAACGGTTCGCCTTTTGTTGGTCGGTCAATCGAAGCCGAGAGGATGCCAAATCTGGTCTTCGGTCAGGTCGAGAGACTTGATGAACGCCGCCGTCTCGTCGGATGGGGCGATGCTATCAAGGTCGTGGGCGTCGCTGCCGAACGAGAGTCGGACGCCGTGTTCAAGGCAGAGTCGGTAGAACGACCCGATGTGTCCCTGATCGAACATCAGAAACTTCGGGTTGATCTCAACGGCGATCTCGCGGAGCCGGGCGCGTTCGAGCGCTTCCACCAGCCGCTTCTCGTCCAACTCGTCCATCATGTCGAGCGACAAGCGGGCGAGGCGGTCGGGCGCGACGCGGAAGATGCGCGGCGATAATACGAATGGATGCGCGACCACATCCGTGATCGGATTGCTGATCGCCGCCTCGAACATGTAGAGCTCGTGTTCCGCCATGATGCGCGGGTGCAAACGCGAGGGTTGGGTCACGCCGCGAATGTGGTAATGGTTCGGCGCGACGAGGACGAAATCGAACAGCCCCGCGATCTGATGCGTGATCGAGCCGAGTCGGTGGCGCATGATGTACGCCTCAATGCCCAAGCAGACCTCGATATCGCGGTCGGCGGCGGCTTCCTCGACTTCGGCGCGGAGCTCTTTGATGCGCTTTGAGTTCAGGTCGAAACTGTAGCAGTGGTCGGCGATGCCGATGCGCTCGTAACCGGCGTTTTCCGCCGCGTCGAGAATGTCGGAAAGGCGCATTTCGCGGCTGGCACAGGGGGAATAGTGGGTATGAATATGGTAATTCGCCGTTCGCATCATCCTGTGTCCCCTCACGTTCCGGCGTCGTTGTCCCAGTTTGAACGTATTGGTCTTATTGGACGAACTTTGGTGTCGTTTGCGTTTACCACGCCGCTACTTACTCGCCCGCGCCCGACGTTCGCGTGTCGAGCAACGTTTTGTAGAGTCCCGCCGCTTCCTCTTTACGGATGCCGCGCGTCGGGAGTTCCAACACTTCGCAGGTCATCTCGCCGCTCGCGCCGAATCGGACGTGGATCGTGTCGCCGACTTGCAGTTCCTTGCCCGGTTTGGCGGTGCGATCATTCACGGTGACGCGCCCGCTGCCGCACAGTTTCGTGGCGACGGCGCGTCGCTTGATGATTCGGCTTGTCTGTAAAAACTTATCCAATCGCATCGTGTTTTTATAACTTCTGGACGGAGGCTTCGTCGAGCGCGTTGCGGATCGCCTGCGAGCAGAAGTTCGGGAAATCGCGGTACAGGAACTCCAAGAACGCATGACGTACGCTGTCGGCGACATCCTTGCCGCGCGTTTCCAGTTCTTCGTCGAAAATCTCCAACGCCTCCTGGTTCGACAGGAAGTACTCGGAGTTGTCGAGGAAGTATTTGGCGGCGCGTTTGACCCAAGTTGATTTGCCGTCTCGCATCTCGTGGAAGACGTTTTCGACGAACTGCTTCTCGTCGACACCCTCCGGCAGTTGCCAATCACCTTCGTCCATCAACGCCTGAATCAAGTCCCACAAATTGTCCTTGAACAGGAAGGCGTCGAGGTTCGCCGATTGCGTCGCGTCGGACGTGTCGGCGACGGCGGGAGCGTTCTGTTCCGGGTCGCGGTTCATGGGCGAAGGTTCCTCTGCAATTGCGGTATCGCGCTCGTTCGTGACACATGGGGGAAGACTTCCCGTCTCCCCGAATGTATTCCTTCTTGATGATACCGCACCTGTCAAATCGGTTCAATGGAAACGCGGTATCGGTCAGATGGGATCGCAAACGCCCTGCCGTAAACCGCAATGACAACTCATCAACCAAAATCAATGGCGGAAGCCGACGCGCTCAAACGCCTCTTGAAATATCGCGCGATGCCGCGTCTTTCTTGAAACTCGGCGAGCGCGTCTCGTATACTCCGGTCGTGATGCGCGCGCCCGTAGCTCAGGTGGATAGAGCGGCGGTTTCCTAAACCGTAGGTCGTGGGTTCAAGTCCCGCCGGGCGCACTTCCACCGCACCCTCTCCGTTTCCCACATCTGTCACGTCGCCGCGACAACGCGCGTATATCTTTTCGTACCGGGCCCTAATTAGAGACACGCGATCTCCCCTTATTTCGATGCGCGAGGCGCATGATGAACAACGAAGCCGCGACTCAACGCGCCGAACTACTCGCCAAAACCTTGTACCCGCATCAGGTGGAAGGCATCGCCTTTCTGCTCGGACGGCGGCGGTCGCTGTTGGCGGACGACATGGGGCTCGGCAAGACGCGACAGTCCATCGTCGCGATGGTCGAAGCGGAACCGACAGGACCCTACCTCGTCATCTGCCCGGCGTCCGTCAAGCGGAACTGGGTGCGCGAAATCGAGGTGGTGCTTCCGCATGCGGCGACCCACATCGTCGGACCTGCCGACCTGCCCTCGCCGGACTTCGACGGATGGATCGTCATGAACTACGACATCTTGGGGAAGCACTTGTCCGCGTTGCGACAGGTCGGGTGGAAGGGGTTTGTGTTCGATGAGGCGCACTACCTGAAAAACTACCAAAGCCAGCGCAGTCGGCACGCGACCCAACTCTCCAGAGGCACGGACGCCGACCCCGTTGTCCATGCGCTGACCGGAACGCCGCTCACGAGCCGCCCCCGCGACCTGTTCCCGCTGCTTCAACTGCTTGATCACCCTCTTGGGCGAAGTTTCAGGTCGTTCGCCAAACGTTATTGCGACGGCTATCAGGGCGAGTACGGCTACGTCGCGGACGGCGCGAGCAACTTAGACGAGCTCACCGTGCAACTGCACGGCGTCATGCTGCGTCGCACGAAAGACGAAACGCTCGACCTGCCGCCGAAGATGCGGACGTGGCTCGATGTGGAGATTCACCCGAAGGCGGTCGAACACCTGAACGCCGCGATCCGCGACTTGGCGACGCTTTCGCGCCGAAACCGCAAACGCGAAGACGACACCCCCGAAACACGCCGCGCCGCCGGACAACTGCTCGGACGGTTGACGACGACGCGCCGCAAACTCGCCGCGTTGAAGGCGAAAGACACCATCGGCGTCATTGGGAACGCGCTTGAACAAGGGGAAAAGGTGATCGTCTTTTCGGCGTTCGCGCCGCCGATTGAGCGGTTCATGCGGCATTTCGGGGAGCAAGCCGTCTCCATCACCGGAGAAACGCCCGTCCACGACCGACAGACCTGCGTCGACCGCTTTCAGACGGACGATAACGTGCGCGTCTTTGTTGCGAACCTCCATCTCGGAGGTGTGGGGTTGAACCTGACGGCGGCGCGCCAAGTCGTCTTCAACGACCTCGACTGGGTGCCGGCCAACCACTGGCAAGCGGAAGACCGCGCCTATCGCATCGGGCAGACGGGGACGGTGAACGTCACCTACATGGTTGGGACGGGCACGGTCGATGAGTTCGTGAAATCGGTGTTGGAGATCAAGGCGGATCTGGTGGATCAACTGATTGAGGGGAAGGCGCTCGCCGAAACGATGGAGACGGATGTACTCGGCGAACTGCGGCGGATGCTTGGGTATTTGTCCGACCGCTTCGAGCGCGTTCCGGTTGACGGCGAAACGGTTGTCTCCGCGTTGCGCGACGCGAGCAAGAACTACGC
>JAQBWJ010000267.1 GCA_027625215.1 Candidatus Poribacteria bacterium | reverse complement strand
AAACCCACAGCGAGTTCATGATCCACCCGCCCTGCGCGAGAAACCCCAACGGGTGAAGGGGCCACCACATCAGCCCACGATGGAGGTAGGTCAACCCCAGCATCGCCGCCGCGCCGACCGCCGTCCAGAAATAGCCGGGAAGGAAGGGACCCGTCGGGGCGAGCAATTTCGTTTCGACAAACTTGCCGGGATAGGTCGGGAACGCCTGAAAGTACTGCCATTGCAGGTTCAACCCGCCATACTTCGAGGTGAGATAAAGCGAGATGACATAACACCCCGCCAGACTCACCATCGCCGCGACGATGAGCGACGAAAACCCGCTCCGCACAGGCGTCGATCCGCGCCGTTGCAGGTAGATGCCGTTCGCCGCCGGAGCCATGATGTAGGTGAGTAAGTCGCCCGACCACACGAGCGTCAGCCCCATGCCGATCAACCCCGCTGTCCCAAGAGCGGGCGCGCCGACCGCCGAGGTGACGAACCCCAACGGCACAATCGCGGGAACCATCGTCGCGATGCCCGCTTGCGCCATCAGCCGAGTCAGCGACAGCCAGATCACCAACGCGGAGCCGATGACGAGCGGCGTCACCCACGCGGGGACGCCCGTCATCCACACCATCACACAGAGAACGACCGCGCTCACGACGAAGACCGCCGCCAGCCGCGTTTCTTGGGCGATGTTCTTCCGCGCCGCCCACGCCATCGTCACGACGAGGACGAGCATCGCGCCCATCTGCTGATGCGCCATGATCGATCCGGCGGGACCGCCCGATGTCCACGGACCCACCGATTCCGCGTGCCCCTGAAACAGCCGCCCGTACACCCACTCCAGCGGCAGCGACAGCAGGAAGAACGCCCACAGGCTGAACGACAATTGCGACTCCACAAAGTATGCGAAGCCGAGCATCAGGAAGTTCACACGGATCAACGGTTCGGTCATGTAGGGAATCGAATGGCTCAAGACCCATTGGAGGCGGAACGGCGGCGCTTGAGGAAAGTAGAAATGAAGTGTGTTCATGCTTTCGAGGATGGCGGGAACAAGGAACCCCGCCCAGAACAACGGCTGACGGAATAACGACACGACGTGACCCCTTCCCCCACCGGGGGGTCGCGTAGCGACGGCGCAACGCGCGTGGGATGGGTGCTGCCCCGTCTCCGCCAACGCGACGACCACCTGCGCTATCGGGAAAACGAGCCGCTCCTGCTCGATCCATGTCCGCTGGAGGAGGAACAGGGTCGAGACGACAAGCGCCGTCATCGCCAACACGAACACACCCCACCACGCCAACGACGGCGCCCACGCCGCCCATCGGATCGCCCCTCCCTCGACACCCTCGTACATCTCTTTGACGGCGTTTGGGTCGGTGACGACGATCCAATCGGACAGGTGCGGCGCGATCCATTTGTCCCACTCGTTTTCGGGGGTGGCGTAGTAGGTGGGACCCGTCGTCATCCCGAAGTAGGAGCCGCCGAAGCCGCGCGTCGGGATGACCGTCGCCACCATCATCATCGCCATGATGATGAACAGGTCGGCGCGGGAGAGGGGCTCGCCGGGAATCAACTTAAGGGCGACGACCAACACGAAGAACAGGAAAAACGCGGCGGGCGTCGCGGAACTGAGTCCGAGCCGCGTGCCCTGAATCCAGAACTCGGTGACGGGCAGGACGAGCCCGATGCCGAGCGACAGGATCGAACCGATCAGGAGGGCGCGTTTCCGCATCAGCGTCGTGTCCTCGCGTTGTTCCCGATAGAGTGAGCGATAGACGAGGCGCAGCGCAACCGTGTCCTCGCGCGCGATTCGTGGTATCACACTTGGAGAGACATGAACGGTTGGTTGGGAGAGTTTGAGTATGAAGATCGCCGTGATCGGCGGTGGCGGCGCGATGGGCGGGATACTCGGCGGGACGCTGATTGAGGCGGGCAACGAGGTCGTTTTGGTGGATGTGTCCGAGCCTGTCGTCCGCGCGATCAACACGGACGGGTTGACGATTGAAGACCGCGAGGGCAACACGCGCGTCGTCCGCATCGCCGCGACAACCGACCCGTCGTCGGTTGGGACCGTCGAGCTCGCCCTTGTTTTTGTGAAGTGTTATCACACTGAAGCCGCCGTCCGCGCCGCGATGCCGATGATCGGGGACGACACCGCCGTCCTGTCGCTGCAAAACGGGTGGGGGAACGCGCCGCGCATCGCCTCCGTTGTTGGGGAGGAACGGGTGCTGGTGGGCGTGACGTACCACAGCGGGACGCTCGTCGCGCCGGGGCACGTCAAGCACGCCGGGGCGGGCGCGACGTTTCTCGGAGAACTGAACGGCGCGCGAACGGATCGGCTGGAACGCATCGCCGCCACGCTCGCCGCGACGGGGTTTGAAGTCCACGCCTCCGACAACGTGCTCCTCGAAATCTGGAAGAAACTCGCGTTGAACGTCTGCACGCTGCCGACCTCCGCGCTGCTGCGGTTCTACGCGGGGCAGTTGGTTCAACACGACGGCACGCTCGCCCTGATGCGCTCGCTGTTGACCGAAGCGGTCGCCGTCGCCCACGCGCAGGATATCCCGCTCGACATTGAGGAACGGTGGGCGTCGATCACCGGGTTGTTGGAGCGGGCGACAGGCGCGAAGGCGTCCATGTTGCAGGACGTGGAGGCGCGTCGTCGCACCGAGATCGACGTGGTGAACGGGGCGATTGTCGAGGCGGGGCAACGGCTCGGCATCCCGACGCCGCACAACGACGCGATCGTGTGGCTGGTGCGTTCGCTGGAAGCAAATTATGAGAAGAAGTGAGGAGTGAGAAAAGAGGAGTGAGCCCGGAAGGGGTCGTCTTGATAGCGCGCGGGACGTAGAACGTCGTCGGTAGGTAACGCTCAGTGTGTTGGCGCGTCCTCCTCTCACTCCTCACTCCTCTTTTCTCACTTCTTTCCTACACCCTCACTTCAGACCTAACACAGGGAGAGTCCATGTCGTCTCGAATCCGTTTTTTCGGGGTTGCCGCGTATGAGATTGTGACGAGTCGCGGGCAGCACATTCTGATCGACCCGTTTTTGGATGAGAACCCCGGCAGCCCGATCCGCTCGGAGGAGTTGGAGCGGGTCGATCTCATCATCGTCAGCCACGCGGCGTTCGACCATCTCGGCGACACGGAGGCGTTGGCGAAACGCACGGACGCGCCCGTCATCTGCGGGGGCGAGGTGAAGGCGTACCTGACGGCGAAGGGCGTCTCGGAGCATCAGATTCGAGCGACGACATGGGGGATTCGGGTCGAGGTGGCGGGGATCGAGGTGCAGCCCGTCGAGTGCCATCACTGGTCGCAGATACGGATGCCGGACGGGTCGTTTGCGTCGGGCGTACCGATGTCGTTCGTCGTGTACGCGGACGACGACCTGCGGTTTTACCACTACGGCGACACGGCGTTGTTCTCGGACATGCGGCTGATCGCGGAACTGTATCAGCCGAACGTCGGGTGTATCGGCGTGTCGAACCCGTACGAGATTTTGACGCGCGTGTCGGGTCCCGGCAGGTTGGTGACGG
The DNA here is from genome assembly GCA_027625215.1 of Candidatus Poribacteria bacterium. Lineage (GTDB taxonomy): Bacteria > Poribacteria > WGA-4E > JAQBWJ01. The sequence goes on along the minus strand of JAQBWJ010000267.1, from coordinate 1,361 downwards.
GTGAAATGGGTACCCGTGAGGCGGCGATGGCGGCGAAATGGCTGGGGTTGGAGACGGTGCTGCCGTGCCACTATATCGACCCGGACAACGACGACGTTCGGGCATTTTTGGAACATTACGGCGACGCGGGGAAGGTTGTCGTTCAGAAGCCGGGCGACGTGTTGGAGATCGGATGAACCGCCGTGCGCTAGACGATATACGTGTCGGCTCTCATGCGCGACGCGCGATGTTGGAAGACGACATCACGTTTGAAATAATCGTTCACGTATTGCGTCACGGCGACGCCATTGAAGACTATCCGAACGACGAGCGAGGACCCAGTTATCTGGTGCTTGGGTTCTGGGACGATCTGCCGATTCATGTGTGCGCTGCGAATAAGGATGCGTATACTTTTGTCATCACGACGTACCGTCCCGATCCGGCACGTTGGGATCACCGTTTTCGACTGCGAAGGAAATCCGAATGAAATGCCCATCGTGCGCGCGCGGCGAATTGGAACCGCGACTCGTTGATCTCGTGGAACGTTGGCAGAGGCAACGGGTCATTATCAAAGACGTGCCTGCCGACGTTTGCCCGGAGTGCGGCGAACACGTCTACACGGGAGAGACGGCAGACCGCGTCAACGAACTGATCCGCTCATCCGTCGGGGTCGGCGTCGAGGTCGTGATTCGGCGGTTCGTTCCGAAGTCGGAAGACGAGCTCGTTGCGGCGATGCGCTGATTCATTGATGAGAACTACAACTGAGGCTAAGTCATGCGGGCGGTGGTGATCGACGCGCCGGAGACGATGCGGCTCGGCGAGTGGGAGCGTTCGCCGATTGGCGCGGGCGACGCGCGGGTGTCCGTCGCGGCAGCGGGCGTTTGCGCGGGGGACATGTACATCTATCTCGGCAAGAACCCGTATTCGACCTATCCCGTCGTCGCGGGGCATGAGGTGTCGGGTGTTGTCGAGGAAGTCGGCGAGTCGGTGGAAGGCGTCGAGGTCGGCGACCGGGTGGTGGTCGAGCCGTTTTTGGGATGCGGGACGTGCTACCCCTGTCGCGTCGGGAAGTCGAACTGCTGTGTACGGCTACAGATCATCGGCGTCCACCGACCCGGCGGGTATGCGGAGTCGGTTGTCGCGCCCGCGACGCACGTTCATCGCGTGCCGGAGGGGTTGTCGTTGAGGGACGCGGCGTTTGCCGAGCCGGTCGCCATCGCGGTGCAGGCGTGTCGGCGGGGGGATGTGTCTGCCGACGACACCGTGTTGATTCTTGGATGCGGACCCATCGGGTTGGCGTTGATCGAGGTCGCCAAAGCGCGCGGCGCGTCGGTCTACGCGACGGATATCGCCTCGTCCCGGTTGGAGATGGGGGAACGGCT
>JAQBWJ010000266.1 GCA_027625215.1 Candidatus Poribacteria bacterium | reverse complement strand
GAACACGAGCAGCGTTCGCTGGTGATCGTTCAGGTCGTTGACGGTCACGGTGAGCTCATCCTTTCCTTCGTCCGATGGAGTATAGCACCTAGTTACGTTTTTAGTCCATATATTACGATTTATTATTGACAGGCGCTAAAAATCGAATTATAACTCCTGTCAATGTCGTCTCTACGCCCTGAAAACGGGGGATCGTCATGATTTCCCGTCGAAGGATGAGTGTGCCCTGGATAACCTACTTTTATGGTTTATGGGAATACACAATCTAATAAATCGGTATCTGCACAGGGAGAACCCTCATGATCCGGTCGATTCCGATGATGAACTCCATCGAACCCGTTGCCGATTGTTTCGACGCCGCTCCGTTCGACGAAGAGACGGAACGACTGAGCCTTGCCGACAGCATCTGCCAGATCGGGTTTCTACTGGAGGAGGCACATCTGTCCGATCACGGAACCCTCCGACAACTCGTGGACGACCTCGATCACGTCGCCCGACAGTTGGAAGGGATGATCGGATGAACGACGAACTCTGCGTTCCGAGACGACGGATTCTGTACCTCTGGGTCTGGGGTTTCTTCGTGACGGAGCCAGATACTCCGACGATCATCGTCCGCGATGACTGCGTGCTCGATGCGACTTCCGATGTGTGGAAGCAGGGGGTTGTTGTTGGGATGCCGATTCGCAAAGCGGCGAGGCTGGCGTCCGCCGTCATCCTCTCGGTGAATGAAGGAGCCGTCCGAGACCGATGGCGAGCGTTGTGGGACATCGCCTATTCCCACACTCCGAACGTCGAGACGACCAACCTCCATCAAGGGTATCTCGACCTGACGGGCTGCTTGAGACGCGGGGAACGGTTCGCGGAACGGGCAGACGAACTGCGGAGGCAAATCGCCGACGCGACCGGACTGACCCCACACATCGGCGGAGGATCGACGGCATTCGACGCGCGGGCGTCCGCCCCGAACAACCACGTGCCGTCGGGCGCGAATGCGGAACGTCGCCACCGCGACCGGATTTCGCTCGCCAACTGCACCGACATCCCGCCCAAGACGCTCGACCGGATCGACCGCCTCGGACTGCGGACGCTCGGCGACATCCGGGCGGAATCGGTCGCGTCGATTCAACGGCAACTCGGCAGGCACGACGGATAGCGACTCCATCAGATCGCCAACGGCATCGAAGTCCGTCCCGTCGCTCCCAACTACCCTCTCAGGAACATCGTCCGCACCGTCGCCTTCCCGCCCCTGAACGATGAAAATGCGATCCTCGCGCACCTGAGCGACCTGGTCGCCGCCGCGAACACGGAAGCCGAGATCGCCTCGGCGCGTTCCGAGTCGCCGAGCGCGCTCAAACTGTCGCTGGAACCGTTTCGCGGGAAACGTCGGGAAGCAGAGTTTGTTGTCGCGCGGAAAGGGATGACCGCCAATGCGCGCCGCTACCGCTTGGAGCGGATGCTGTGGGAACTTTGGAAGGGAGAGGAACTGGAGCGGCTCACGGTGACGTACGAGGGGTTGCGTCCCGTCCTTTCGGAGCAGACATCGCTGTGGGGGGAGAAGGATCGCGCGAAGTCGCGGGCGGTCGTCGATGAGATGTTGGAACTGGTGCGCTCCCGATACGGGCACGACTCGGCGACCGTCGCGGACGATCCCGCGTTGACCGGAATCGACCCCTGTTTCGCCTCGCAAGTCGTCAGCGCGTCGGGGCTGTGTCCAGCGGGGGCTGGGTGGTACTGATCCAACGGGAGAAGGATGAATGAGGCGCAACGAACCGCTCCACCGCGTGACGCACGACGACGGCGTTCCCACCCGAATGGCGTTGGAGGATGGAGCGCCACTCTTTGCCGTACGTGTGTTGAGCCGATGGCGTACGACGGGCGAGTACTGGAACGGCGACATCGAAAAACGGTACTTCCGCGTCGAGCGGATGGACCGCATCGGCGGCGAGTTCGTCATCTACGTCGAGTCGGCGGGAAACTGGTATCTCGATCGGTCGCTGGATTGAACCGGGGATTGTGCGGTGAGCGATGGAGTTCGTGCACCTGAACGTCCACAGCGCGTATAGCTTGACGCCGGGCAATCACGGCACGGACGGCGCATCCGACGTGAACACCCTCGTGGACGCCGCCGCGTCGCTCGGACTCCCCGCCCTCGCGCTGACGGACCGGGACAGCCTCGCCGGAGCGGTCGAACTGCAGGTCGCCTGCAAGCGGGCGGGCATCCACCCGATCCTCGGCGCGCAGGTGACGCTCGACGACGGAACCCACGTCAACGCCCTCGTCGAGAACACGACCGGCTACGAAAACCTCTGCGATCTCCTGACGGAATCCTATTCCCACAACGAACGCGGGCAACAGCGGCTTTCGCTGGACGCTTTCGAGGGACGCGCGGAAGGGCTGATCTGTCTGACGGGCGACCGCTGGGGTTGTCTCTCCCGCCGCACACACGACCGCGATGCGGCGGCGCAACTGTTGGACAAACTTATCGGGCTGTTCGGCAGAGGAAACGTCTACGTGGAACTGCTACGGACGCTCTTCCCTGGCGACGAGACGATCTCCGCCCGCCTGATCGACCTGGCGGAATATGCCGGGGCCCCGACGGTCGCAACGAACGCCGTCCGCTACGCCCACAAGCGAGACTTCCCCCTGTACGACGCGCTCACCTGCGCCCGCGTCGGATGCCGCATCGAAGACCCGCACCCGGAACGTCCGATCAATGCGGAGCAGTACTTGAAGTCCGCGAACGAGATGTCGGCATTCTGGGAGGATCACCCGGAAGCCTACTTCAACACGCTCCGCATCGCGGAACGGATCGGGACGGTGCTCATCGGCGGCGAGTCGTTCCTGCCGCGCTACCGGAAAGTGCGGGACGGGCAGTCCGCCGCGCGCGTCCTGATCGAGAAGGTGGAGGCGGGAGCGGTCAGGCGATACGGGACGATCTCGCCGGGATTGCGGCAGCGGATCGACCACGAGGTGAACACCGCGATCGCGCTGGGCTATCCCGATCAGATTCTGATCGCAGCGGACCAGAGCGAGGTGTCCGCTGAGAAGGGTTGGGGCGGGGTGATTCGGGGAAGTTTCGTCAACTGCGTCATGGCGTACTGCCTGAACATGACGCCCGTCGACGCCTACGACCGCGATCTGGAGTTCGCCCGCTGCATGAGCGTCGAACGCTCGAACCGCACGGCGCACGGCATCCGCCCCCTCGACATCGACTTCGACTACGCGCGCGAGATTCAACCGAAGGTCGTCGAGTGGATGCGGGACGCTTACGGCGACGAGTTCACGGGCGGTCTCGCCGCCTACCACTCCTATCGCGGGCGAGGTGCGGTGCGGAACTTCGGGAAGGTGTACGGCTTTCGGGAGGGCGAGATCGACGTGATCGCCAAGAAACTCCGGTGGCTGGCGTCCACCGACAACCTCGAACGGGTGTTGGACGAAATCCCGGAACTCCGCGCGTTGAAAGTGGATGTCCGACGGTACCACCAGTTGATCGGACTCTGTCGGATGTCGGTCGGGCTGCCCCACACGGTCGCCGCGCACTCCAGCGGGTTGGTTATCACGGGACGACCGATCCGCTACCTGTCGCCGCTTCTGCCGTCGGCGAAGGGGCTGCCGATTCTGCAAATCGACAAGGTGAGCCTCGAAGATGTCGGCGTGCCGAAATACGACATCCTCTCGCTGGCGACGTTGGGAGCCATCGACGGCGCTCTCGCGTCGATTCACCGCGACGCGATCCGCAACGACCGTCCGCCGCTGACTCGCGACACGATCCCCCACGACGACCCCGACACCTTCGATCTGATGCGTACCGGCGATACCGTCGGAATGTTCCAATTCGACAGCCCGGCGCAGATGTCCGTCCACAGTCAAGGGGTCGTGCAGAACTACGACGACATGGTGAAGGCGGTCGCCGTCGTGCGCCCCGCGCCCATCGGGTTGGCGATGCACCGCAAATGGATCGACGCGAAACTCGGTCGCGCCGACATCCGCTACCTGATCCCCGAACTGAACGACATGCTTGCCCATACGGACGGAGCGCTGCTGTTTCAGGGCGACCTGATCCGCATCGTCGAGCGGATCGCCGGGATGTCGCCGGGTGAAGCGGATGTGTTTCGTCGGGCGATGAACCACTCCAAACTCGCCGACGGGATCGACGCGATGCGGGAGACGTTCTTCGCAGGCGGTCGGAAGAACGGCTACCCGGAGGACGGTCTCGAAGAGATATGGGAGGTCCTGAACGGCTACAAGGGGTACGGCTTCTGTCAGGGACACGCGGAGGCGTTCGCCGACCACGCGAACGCGACGGCGTACCTCGCGACCCACTACCCCGCCGAGATGCTCGCCGGAATGATGGACGAACAGCCCGCCGGGCATTGGGCGTGCGACGTGCTGGTCGGCGAGGCGAGGCGGCGCGGCATCAAGATCTTCCCGCTCGACATCAACCTGAGCGAGAAACAGTTCAAGTCGAAGCCCTACAAGATTCGGGTCGGGTGGAAGGCGGTGCGCGGGTTAACGGAGGCGACGCTCGAACGGATCGCGCAGGAGCGGCAATTGGACCCGTTCTCTGGGGTCGTCGATTTCGTCCGCCGCGTGCAACCTCGCCGCGACGAACTGTATCGGATCGCGCAGTCGGGAGCCTTCGATTCGATGCACCCACGTCGTCCGCTCATGTGGGCGATCTCGGAAGGGTCTGTCGAGCAGATCAACGGTGGCAATCAGACCGACTTGGGGCTGGCGGCGTTTCGACTGCCGGACATTGAGGAGTTCACGGAGATTGAGCGGTTCCGGTTAGAAGTCGGCGCGCTTGGATTCAGCGTCCGGTGGCATCCGCTCGACTTCTACCGGGACAGCCTTCGTCAGCAGGGCGTCGTCACGACGGAGGAGGCGA
>JAQBWJ010000265.1 GCA_027625215.1 Candidatus Poribacteria bacterium | reverse complement strand
CGATAGTCGTCCGACCCGTGTGCCGCGCGGATCGCCATGTCGAGGTTCGTCTCGAACGCTGAATCCATCCCGCCGCCGTTCGTCCGTTGTGTCGGGAGATTAGGACACCGACCCGATGGGAAATGTCAGCAGATTTTAGAGGTGATTGGAAGCGAAACAACAAAAAGAGGGCGATCATGCGACGACCGCCCTCCTCCGCAATCTTGGCATCAAGCCCCTATTTGACTCGGAGACGCGGGGAATTCGCATCGCCGCGCGGCTCTCCGTTCTCGCCCGCCAAGTAGAGGTCTACGAACGGCGGACGGTAGGTCGGGCTTGTCGCGTGCTCCGTCGTCCATCGTTCATCCGACAAACGCTCGAAGTTCGTCGTGACCCGTTCGCGGTAACTCATCACGGGACCCACGTAGGCGCACGGTTCGTCCGAGTTCATGTCGCAGACGACAAACGCCATGTTGATCGGACCTGTCCCTCCGTGCAGCACCCATCCGACCGGCGATCCTCTCTCATCGGTCGGCGCGGTGTGAACGTCCGCGACGATCAGGTCCGGTTTCATCATTGAACCGCTGCCGCCGAAATAGAGGCGACCGTACCAACCGTCGAATCTAGCTCCACCACCGCATTCGTCCCGCCTTTCGAGCATCTGTCGCAGAAACATCTTTTCGTTGTCGGTCAGCGGTTCCTGAGCGAGTTCTTTTCGTGCAATGTCGCCGAGTGTCGACGCGATGTCGCTCGCCCCTCGATAATACTTGACGACCCATTCCTGCGTGCCCGGCTTATCGTTCAAGATACGCCCAAAGTTCAGCGCGGCGTTGTCCGCAAACCGCTCCACCGCGTCATAAAACTCCGGGATCGGTTCAACGAGACTCTCTGGAAACGAACACTCGGCTCCACCGCTGTACGACGGCTTCGCATACAGAAGGTTGTCGTGCCGCAACTGCGCCCACGACGCCAACTGCGTGTTCATCTTCTCCTGCCACCACGCGCCCGTCTGCATGAATGACGGGTATATCGAACGGTCTTTCGGCGGGTTGAGCGTCCGAATTGCGTTGAGCCATCCGTAATAGACCGACTCGTCCCAACTGTCTGGATCGTACAAGTCGATCAGATACCGCAACGCCGCGAGGTTCGGCGCATACGGGTATTTCCTCAACTCCGGTTCCAACAACTGCCCCGCCGCGTCGTTGCCAAGCGCAAACAGCACGTCGAGCGTGGACGGCATCATTCGGCGCACCTTGTTGCCGTTGTGCGACACCTTATCGAATACGACGTTCCCGGTGACGAACGAGTCGATGACAAACCGCTGTCCCACCAACAGAAAGGCGGAGGCGGGTTCGATCTGCTCCGTGTCGCCGGAAGTCAGGATTTGCGACAAGATGTGCTGCGAGGCGTACTCCTTTTGCGCCAACGTCTCCTGAAATCTCCGTAGCATGACGATAGCGAGCAGATCGGCGGCGTTTTTGATCCCCGCCTCATCCGCCACCGCGCGCAGATGTTCCAGCGTCACGTTGTCCTGCTCGCCGACCAGGGCGCGCAGCGCGTCGTCGATCTGTCGAAGAGGCGCGATTGCCCCGCTTTCCTCCACCGCCTCGACCAGCAGCATCGCGGTGATCGTCTGCCGTTGAATGTCCTCCGGCGTCTGCTTCAGATTGGAGTTACCCTGAACCGGAGCCGTCAGGTACAACTCCGTACGCCCCAGCCAGATCATCGTTTGAAAGTATTGGGTCAACGTTGGGTGATGCGTATAGTGCGATCTCGGCGTGAACTGGCTGAAATCGATCTTCCGCTCGACGTTGGAAAAGAGCGGGATCGATCCCGGTTTCTCCGATTTGACACCCGCTAAGATCGCCTCCACGACGGGTTCCGTTTCAGGAAACAGCGGCTCTACTGTCTCGCCGAGCAATCGACGCGCGACTGTCAGATAAACATCGGCGTCCGTCAACATCGGCAGCATCCGCGATTCGGAAGAGTATCGGTCGACAAGCGTCGGAAGATGACCGTGAAGTGAGTTGAGCGCCTCTCGAAGCGCGGGCACCATCACGGAATGCTCGACCGTGATCAAAATGTCCTCGTACGACATATGGACTGCGTGGAGAATCGCGTCGGTTGACACGAACACGGGCAGGTCGGCGTGGTAGATCTCCGTCAGCGCGTCGGCGAACGACCGTTTGGAATGTCGCTCCGTCACAACGAATCCGTGTCGACGCAACAGCGCGTTCTCGCCCGGCGTCAGGGCATAGTGTTCATCGATCAGAGGACCGAACTCGGTGTCCTCCAGCCCCAGATTCCCGACGCTCTCTCGGAACGTCCCCGCCGGATAACGGGACAGTAAGCCGTCTGCCGTCAACCCCTCGACGCTGGACAGCATCTGCGTGTAGGCGTTCATGTCGAACGATGAATCGGCGACGGCGGACAGCGGCAACATCAAGGCGGCGAGAAGAAACACACCGACTCTTCGGGTCGAAGCACGCATGGCACACCTCCCTGTGTTTTGCGGTGTCGTGTTTAAAGAAACGCACCGCTTGCGCGTCGTCGGTTACGGTTCGACGGATGCGACCAACGACGGTCCCAACAGTTCGATTTCATAGACCAGCGCGTACGAGCGTCGCACGACGGGAAGCACGGGTTCCGTCGTCACAGGCATCATCGTCTTGATGCTGAGACGTCGTGCCCAGGTTGAGCCCGCGCACGGCGCGATCCGCCGCCTCGCCCAAGAGTGTCATCGCCTCCTCGACGCCGATCACGCTATCGCGCGCGCTCTTGCGGATGACGACCTTCACTCCGTCCACCAGTCCAAGATCGGAGATGTCTTCTTTGATCGCCGCTCCGGTGTGGTCGTGATAGGAGCGGCGCAGTTGCCACCCCGTTCTCGCCGATTGTCGCACGTACAGTTCCACGTTGATTACGTCCGGCGCGTGCACGACCACCTTGCGGATCGGGCGTGGCTCCGGCAGCACCACGTCGATCTCCGTCGCATACGTGGGGGTCTTGCGGTCGCCGTCGATGCAGGCGGGGGCGTCCCATAGAGGACGAAGCGTCGCGTCGCCCTCTTTCCGCGCCTTCGACTCGACGCCCACGTCGAGCGCGTGGTTTACCAACGGTTCGCCGAAACCGAGCATCGCGCATCCCTACAGCGTTCCCACCAACACAGCGCACCCGAATGCCGCCGTCGCCAACCGACCGACCGTTTGAACGCTTTTCATCTCCCCAACCACCTCCCGAATGGTTCGTCGAATACGACTGCGGATGATGTCGCGCAAGAAGAGTACCAAGCCGATTGAACGGGTTTGAGGGACATTTCCCTTCCGATATGGGGCAATCCGCCGCAACCCCCGTACACAAAAAGGGCGGACACGAACGTCCGCCCCCACATTCTCGTTTTCTGTTGGAAGCCGCCCTTATTCGATCAGCCGTTCCTCCGCCGCGCGTCCAAACTCAGCGGTCCCGCGCCGACGTAGGCGATGAACAACGCCGCTCCCAGCATCGAGACGTTCTTCATGAACATCACCTGATGGATCTGCGCCATCATCGGGTCGCTGATCGCCCAGAAAGCGTGCATCGTCAGGCTAACGGGGACAAGGAACGCCGTGATTGCCAACGCGCCCAGCCGCGCTTGAAATCCGACGAGAACGCTCAACCCGCCGATCAGCGACAGGACGCCCGACGCCGGAACCAGCAACCCCGCAAACGGGACGCCCTGCGACGCCGCGTACTGAATCGTCCCCTGCGAAAAGTGACCGAACGCCGCCGAGATGAAGATCGCCGAGAACAGCGCGCGTCCCAGCGGGACAAGATACGGCGCGTACGCCTGAACGCCTCGGCTCGCGCTTCGATCCGTGAATGTTTCGTGTGTGGCAACGTGTTGTGTCATGGCTTTTAACCCCTTTTACATATTTGCATATTTCGATATATAGAAATATGCGCGTCCGAGATACCCTTGTGTGATGCGTCGGAGTCGTCGAATCACTCGACGCTTTCCACCCGCCCAGAACCGCGCTCTACGCGGTCTTCGTCGTTTGTGTGCCTGGTTTTTCGTCCGACAACGCGAGTCTGCCCGGCAGCAACTCCATGATCGCGTTCATCTGCTTGCGGTTCACCGAGACGAAGTGGTGCTGCGCGTCCTTGCGGATCGTCAAGATACCCGCGTCGCCCAACACTTTCAGGTGGTGGGAGATCGTCGGCTGCGCGAGCTCGAACCGTTCGCCGATCTGTCCGCATGAGAGCTCCCCCGCCGTCGCAATCTCTTGGACGATGCGGAACCGCGTCTCATGCGCGAGCGCCTTCAGCGCTTTGATCAACGCCTCGTTGTTCACTCACGTCACCACCCTTCGTATCGATAACTGTCTATATTCTAATCGCTCGATATGATCTCGTCAAGCCTCAACTCGAAAAATCTCTATATGCGCGATTTTCGATGCAACATGAGGACACTTCGTTACATCGCTAAATCGGCGCGAACAGTCGCGTCGCGCCGATTTTACCCACTGAAAAAACACGTTGCAAAATGTGGCGTTAATTCCCCTACTCGACAATCGCCTGATACGTCAGCGTGCGGAACAGTTCGTTGTCGTTGAGATGGTCGGCGGGGATGATCTGCGCCATCTTCACGGCGACCAACTCCTCCACCGGGTCGATCCAGAAGTTCGTGTGCCAATAGCCACCCCAGTGGAACGTGCCGACGCTCCGCACGTCGCCCGTGTGCTGCGTGTCCTCGATCACCTCGAACCCAAGCCCGAACTTGTACCCCTTGCCCGCTCCGGAGTTCACATCGCCCGTCTGGTTCGAGGTCATCAGCCGCACCGTCGTCGGACTGAGCAGGCGAACGCCGTCCAACTCGCCCTTGTTCAGCATCATTTGGCAGAATCGCGCGTAGTCGGTGATCGTTGCCGACAGCCCC
>JAQBWJ010000264.1 GCA_027625215.1 Candidatus Poribacteria bacterium | reverse complement strand
AACTACCGCGCCCAAAGAATGATCAACGGGATCGCAAACGAGACGATCCCCGTCGCAATCACGGACAACATCATCAACTGATACCGCACTCGGTACAGGTCGCACAGTTCGCGGTCGTAGAACTGCGCCACCTGTTCCTGCTCGTAAAGCCGAATCAACCCGTTCAACAGACGCGCCTTCGCCTCTTTCCCGTTCTGCAACCCCATGATCGCGGTGATGTTCACGATGACAACGACCGCCATCGTCACGATCAACATCGCCTTCGTCACCACGCGGTCATCCGCCGCGAGCGTCGCATTGAACGCCGTCGTCATCAAGTTCATCAGAATGGAGACGAGGACGAACACGGCGTTCGACCGCGTGTTCTGACCCAGTTCCATCAGTAGATGCTGGTGAAGTCGGTCGAGCATCGTCCATGCCCTCCTTATTTACTTGAACTCGACGCGCTGGAAGTCGGCATACGCTTCGTTCGCGTGTTGCGTCACGTCCAACCCGACGTACTCTTCTTCGGGGTGCGCCCGCATTTTCCCGTAACGCAGCATCAACCCCGTCACGGCGGCGGTCGCAACGGCGACAAACGCGATGATCGCCAACGACCCGACCAGTTGGATCGCCAACAAGCCGAACCCCCCGCCGACGAACACCCCCCGCTCCGAATGCAACAACCCGACGGCAATCGCTCCCCATAACCCGGCGATGCCGTGCATCGGGATCACGCCGCCTGGATCGTCCACTTTCCATCGATCCAACAACGTCGAAAACGCAACGACCGACAGACCGCCTATCGCCGCGATCACGACGCTCCCGACCTCTCCGACGTGCGGCACGATGCCTGCAACGGAGACGAGCCCCGCGACCGAACCGTTGAACGTGAACGTCACGTCAGGCTTCCCGAATCGCCCCCACGCAAGAAACATCGCGCCCAACGCGCCCGCCGACTGCGCCAACAGCGTCGTTCGCACGACCGCCGCCATCGCGTCCGACTGACCCGTCTCCGCCAACCGCAACAGGTGGACGCCAATCCACCCGACCCCGATCAACCCGACGCCCAATCCGCTCAACGGAAGATTGTGCCCGGGAAACGGCGTTGGCGTGCCGTCCTTCATGTACCGCCCGTAGCGAGGCTTGATGAGCAACGTCGCCATCAACGCCGCGACCCCGCCCGCAAGATGAAGCGTCGCCGCGCCGCCGAGATCGAGGAACCCCTGTTCTTCGAGCCAGCCGTTGCCCCATGTCCAATGCTGCGTGACGGGAAATACGAATCCTGCCAACAACGCCAGCGACACGATGATCGGCGCGAACCGCGTTCGCCCCATCGCCCCGCCCATCGCAACGCACGCCGCGAGCGCGGTCAACGTGATGCGCGACCACCAGTGGAGAACAGGTCCCGTGCCGGACGAATCCGCCGAGAAAAAACCAGTTCCGCCGAACCATCCACCCAACGACGCGCCGCCCGAAAGCCCGCTTCCCACCGCCCAATAGAGAATCGCCGCCAGCCAGTAGGTGACGAGCGCGGTCATCAAGAGGTTGGCGGCGTGCTTGGTGCGGGCGTACCCCGTCAGCAACAGGGTGTAGCCAATGTAAAGCAGTTGCGCCAGAACGACGTATAATAACAACGTCGAGTCGGATGGGCTCACTCGCGTTTTTCTCCCGTGCGTGTGTCTTGATCTCGATTTTAGCGCGGATCGCGTCCCTCTGTCTTGACGATTCCGCGATACCGCCCGATGCGTCCGCTGTCTATGTTATAACAGGGGCGGCGCGGCAGGCTGGTCTACCGCGCGACGAGTTCGGTACAGTTCGACATGAGTTGTCTTGACGCTGCACAGGTTGATGGAAGTGAGCGCAATGAACCGTTCGTTTCGATTCGTTTGGATGACATTGTTTGCCGTTCTGGTCGGAACGACGGCGTTGGGTCAAGGGTTTTCATTCGGTGGCGGCGCGGAGAAGGTTGATTTCGCCGCAGAGTTTGCTCCGGCGGATGCGCGTCTTGGCGAGACGGTCGAACTGAGCGTCAAGGCGACTGTCGAAGCGGGCTGGCACATCTATTCGATGACACCCCACGAAGGCGATGTCGGACCTATCCCGACCTCCATCGCGCTCGACGCTCCGACATCCCTCGTCCCGCTTGGCGACTTTCAGGAGCCACCGCCACACGTCAAGTTCGATGAAGCGTTCGGCATTGATATCGGACAGTTCGAGGGCGCGGTGACGTTCGCGCGGTCGTACCGAGTCGCCAATGACGCGACGCTCGGCAACCTCACGGTGACGCCCGTCGTCAAGTTCATGGTGTGCAGCGACCGCGTTTGTCTGCCTCCGACGACGGTCGAAACATCCGCAGCGTTGACGATATCCGCAGGGGTTGCGCGTCCCGAATTCGCGCCGAAAGCGCCCGTCGCAGAACCTGTCGTAGAAGTCGGGCAAGACGAGCCGACACCGACTCTCAACACGACCGACTCAGACTTGTCGTCTACCGACGGTAAGACAACCTCCGCGTTGAACGCCGCTCGCTCGCAGGGATTTTGGGCGTACATCGGGTTCGCCGTCTCGATGGGCTTCCTCGCGCTCCTGACCCCGTGCGTGTTCCCGATGATCCCGATAACCGTGTCGTTCTTCACGAAAAAGGAGGGGTTATCGCGCACTCAAGGTCTGATTCAGGCGTTGGTGTACAGCGGCGGCATCATCCTGACGTTCACCGGACTTGGAATTGTCCTCGCGTTGCTGTTCGGCGCGGCGGCGATTCAGGGCGTCGCCGCGAACGTTTGGATCAATCTGCTCATCGCAACGATCTTCATCGTTTTCGCGTTGAACCTGTTCGGCGCGTTTGAGATACAGGTGCCTTATCAGTTGTTGGGATTTCTCGGCGGGAAATCCGGCGAGGGCTCCGGCACGGTCGGCACGATTCTGATGGGGCTGACGTTCTCGCTGACCTCGTTCACCTGCACGGTCCCGTTCGTTGGGACGGTGCTCGTCGCGGCGACGCAAGGCGAACTGATGTGGGCGATCTTGGGGATGCTCGCGTTTTCCTCCGCGTTCGCGTCGCCGTTCTTCTTTCTTGCGCTGTTTCCGCAACTGCTGACGACGCTGCCGAAATCGGGCGGTTGGTTGAACGCCGTCAAAGTGACGATGGGTTTTCTCGAGCTCGCCGCCGCATTGAAGTTTCTCAGCAACATCGATTTGGTGATGGGATGGGGCGTCTTTCCGCGCGAACTGTTTCTCGCGGCGTGGGTGGCGATTGCGCTGTTGGCGGGGTACTACCTGCTCGGCAAGTTGCTTCTCCCGCACGACACTCCGGTTGAGCGACTCGGCGTCGGCAGGTTGATGTTCAGCGTGTTGTTCTTCTCCATCGGGTTCTATCTCGTGACGGGGTTGTTCGGGAAGCCGCTCGGCGAGTTGGACGCCTTTCTACCGCCGTACTCGATGAGCGACGGCATCGCGGTTGCGGAATCCGCGTCGTCGCCCAACAACGTTCACACCGAATGGCTCCAAAACTACGACGACGCACTCATTGCCGCCAAGCGCGACGACAAGCCGATCTTCATCGACTTCACCGGCGTCACATGCACGAACTGTCGATGGATGGAGAAGAACATCTTCAACCGTTCACCCATCGCCGAGACGTTCCTCGAGTACGTGCCCGTCCAACTCTGGACAGACTTGCCCAAGCCGGAGTCGCGCGCCTATCAACAGATGCAGGCGGAACGGTTCGGCACGGTGGCGCTTCCGTTCTACGCGCTGATGACCCCAGACGACAAGGTGATCGCCACGTTCGACGGACTGACCCGCAATCCTGACGAGTTTTTGTGGTTCTTGAAAGAGGGATTGGCGTCCTACGAGGCGTTGGCGCAGGCGCGTTGACGCCGCCGAATGAACCAACCTCCGAATCGTTTCCGACGCGGAGGTTTCGGTTCACCATCACTGCTATCAGTGGGATGTTAGACTCTCGGTTCGCTGTCGCGTTTCGGTTTCGGTTTCGATTCCAATTGTTGCGACAGCCACGACACGGCAGCCGCGCAGACTCCAGCGAACACCACGATGGCGACGACCCAGATCAGGGTCGTCCATGGTTCGCCCAAACCCAGTTCCGTCATTGACACTCACCACCCTCAACACACGCCGTTAGAGGACCACGAGTTGACGACATTCGAGCGCGCGAACGTCATCCGGCGGCGCGTGGATGAGTGACAATCGGTAGAGGTGTTTTCGGGAATGCGGCGATCGGTGACGCGATGCGTATAGGCGCAGCGTCGTCGGAGACAACGGTTCGCGCGCTGAAACGTCCACGCCGAATGCGAGAGGAGAAGTCGGTGAGAACGTCTTTTCGCGTTCTTTCCAAACGATCTGCGTTGACGCATCGTTCGGTTCGGCAGGCGCAATCGTCGCGTGACGTTCGTTCGGGTGGATCGGTTGCCGAACGTCGACTTGGATCGGCGCGACGCAAAAGCCGCGTCCGACCACCATCGCAACGAGAAGGAGCGCGAACACGGGACGGTTCACACAGTTAACTCGCTTCCGGCACGCGACCGAAATGGGGCTTCGTCGCGGTGGACGGCGCGCGTCCACGTTTGATATGATACTCCAGCCGCGCCGAGACAAACAAATCCGTCGCAAACGTTCGCCACACGCACAATCTCGCCATCTCGGAGCGCGCTCGGTATGACCCTCGACTGCCACCTCTGCGGCGACACCGCGACGCACTTGCTTAAACGTCGGGACAATCGCGATCTCTACCGCTGCGGCGCGTGCGATCTCGTCTTCATTCCCCGCGAGCAGCATGTGTCCATCGATGAGGAACGCGCCGAGTACCTCCTGCACGACAACACGATGGCGTGCGAAGGGTACGTCAAGATGTTCGAGGATAAGATCGCCGTCATGGAGGCGCATTGGAGCGGCGCGCGTTCCGTCTTGG
>JAQBWJ010000263.1 GCA_027625215.1 Candidatus Poribacteria bacterium | reverse complement strand
CGCTCACCGTGACGGGACAGACCATCGGAGACGCCGCGCTCACCGCGAAGGAGACGCCGGGACAGGTGGTCGTGCTGCCGCTCGACAAACCGATCAAGCCTACGGGCGGGATTCTCATTTTAAAGGGGAACCTCGCGCCGGAGGGTTGCGTGCTGAAGATCGTCGGGCACAACCGCAAGAACCATCGCGGTCCGGGGCGGGTGTTCGACAGCGAGGACGACGCCTTCGCCGCCGTGCAGACCGGGAAGATCAACAAGGGCGACGTGATCGTCATTCGGTATGAAGGTCCCGTCGGCGGACCGGGCATGAGGGAGATGTTGGCGGTGACGGCGGCGGTCGTCGGCGCGGGCATCAGCGACGAGGTGGCGTTGATTACGGACGGTCGGTTCTCCGGCGCGACGTACGGCTTCACCGTCGGACACATCGCCCCCGAAGCGGCGACGGGCGGACCTCTAGCCGCCGTCCGCGAGGGCGAGATCATCGAATTGGATGTTGCCTCACGGACGCTGAACGTCGATCTGTCGGACGAGGAGATCGCGGCGCGGCTCAAGCAGTTCAAGGCGCCGGAACCGCGCTACAAGCGCGGCGTCATGGCGAAGTACGCGCAACTCGTGTCGTCCGCGTCGAAGGGAGCCGTCACGAGTTAAGGCGCGGCTTGAAACATGGTTCCAGCAAACAAAACGGGTTTGGGATTCCGAACCCGTTTTTCGTGCTCATCACAAGGACGGCGAACGCCTGTCGCTGCGACGTTCCCAACGAAAATCGGAATAAGCCGCCTCACGTTTGATTCCGGCGTCAATTGGTGGGCAACACACCCATCATGTTGTATTGTGAGGCGTCAACCCACGTATATCACGATCCAAACCCGTTTAGGACGCCCATCATAAAGGCGTTGATGGGGATCGTGTGCTCTTCGTGGCTTAGGGTGTGCGGGGGCGAACGATCATCGCGGCGGCGATGGTAGGGGAAAACAACGCGATGGTCGTTCCCCCTACCGTTTGGTATGAACTCAACGCGAGGTGGCTGCGCGGCAACGCATCCTTCTCAACATCGCAATCGATATCTTGACGAACCCGACAGGCAACGTCAAGCAGATAAACGGAGAACTTACCATGAAGGTTCACAACAAACTCATAAAACTGATGATGGCAGTCGTCCTATGTCTTCACGCAGCCGCATCCCACGCGGGGCTGAACGAGTGGACGAGGGCGGGAGAACCCGTTTACGGCGGCATCGTCCGCGCGTTGGCGGCGCACGACGGGACGATCTACGCGGGGACGTGGGGCGACGGCGTGTTCCGTTCCACCAATCTCGGCGGGCGGTGGGAGTCGATGGGGCTGGCGTCCGAGTTCATCGTCTCGATGGAGACGGACCCGTCGAACCCGCGCTCGCTCTACGCGGGAACGGTCGCCGCGCTGTTCAAGACGGGCGACGCGGGCGATACATGGTGGTATGTCGGGCTGTCGGGCGTCATCCGGTCCATCGCGGTCGATCCGCTCAACCCGGAACGTGTGTATGTCGCGGTGGACGATCAAGGGATCAAACGCTCGCTGAACGGCAGCGACGATTGGGAGTCCATCGGCGAGGGCATCCCGAACGCCGTTTCGACGCGGACGCTCGCGGTCGATCCGCGCGCGCCGGGTCGCGTGTACGCCGGGACGACGGACGGCATGTTCGTCAGCGACGACGGAGGCGACACATGGCGGCGCGTTCCGAACGTTTCCGGCAGGATTACGCGCGTCGTCGTTCATCCGACCGCGCCGGGATGGGTCGTCGCGGCGACGTGGGGCAACGGCGTCTATCTGTCGCAAGACGGCGGCGACACGTGGCGCGATATCTTCGACCCGTCGCTGCGGCGGTGGCTGTACGAACTGCACCACAGCGTCGCGTTCGACCCGATCAACCCGGAGACGATCTACGTCGCGTCGTTCGGCGCGGGCGTGTTGACGACGCGAAACGGCGGGGCGACATGGACGGTTGAGCGACGCTCCAACGGGTTTTTCTACTGCGCGATGACGGACTATTCGACGGGTCACGTCTATCTCGGCACGGAAGGGGACGCCGTTTACCGCAAGGCTCCCGGTCAGCCGGGGTGGGTCGAGGGGTTGAACGTCGGCATGACGAACGCGCACGTCAAGACGGTCGCGCAGCATCCGCTCGACCCGACGCGCGTCTACGCGGCGACGTGGGGAGGCGGCGTCTATCGCTCAGACGATGAGGGCAAGACGTGGGGTTCGTATCGCGGCGGAGTCGAAAATCTGATCACGACGGCGTTCGCGCTTGATCCGACCAACCCGTTTCAGGTGTACATCGGCACGGACGGGAACGGCGTCTACCGCAGCGTCAATCGCGGGACGACATGGCTCCCGGCGAGCGAAGGGCTGAGGGGCGGCATCTACACCGCCGTCGCCGTCGATCCGACGACGCCGAGTCGCGTGTACAGCGGGAACGAGTCGTACGGCGTCTACGCGAGCGAGGACGGAGGACGTTTCTGGCGTTCTTCAGGGTTGAAGGAAGGCGCGATCTGGTCGTTGAACGTTCATCCCGTCAACCCGGACATTCTCGTTGCGGGGACGTGGGGCGAAGTGCGGTTCGGGAGCGACCGACTCGGCATTTTCCGCTCGACGGATCGCGGGCGGGCGTGGCATCAGGTGTTGAAAAGCGAAGCGGTGGTGTCGCTGGCGCAGCATCCGACTCAACCGGACACGCTCTACGCCGGGACGTACGGCACGGGCGTCTGGCGGTCGCTCGACGCGGGCGCGACGTGGGCGCCGATCAATCACGGGCTTTGGAACGAAACGGTGTGGCAGGTCGCCATCGACCCCTCCGCGCCGGACAACCTCTACGCGGCGACGTGGGGCGGCGGCATCTTCCACAGCGGCGACGCGGGCAAGACGTGGGAGTGGTTCGGCAACGGACTGCCCTCCGAAAACGTCTATTCCGTCTCGGTCGATCCCCGAGACGGCAACCATCTGTTCGCGGGGACGAGTTCGGGCGTCTACGAGATGACGCGTTATCACAACGACGTTCGGATCGCGGGCGAGGACACGGTGCGCCTCTCGACGTGGAGCGACGTGAAACTGACGGATCGGCTCTTCCAGAACTTCCCCAACCCCTTCAACCCGGAAACATGGATTCCGTTTGAACTGGCGGAAGCGGGCGACGCGCGGATCGAACTGTACGACGCTTCGGGAACGCGGGTGAGAACGCTCGCGTTGGGCGAACGGAGCGCGGGGACTTACATCGACCGCAACGCCGCCGCCTACTGGGACGGTCGAAACGATCTCGGCGAGCCGCTGCCGAGCGGGATGTACTTCTACAAGATTCGGGTGGGATCGTTCACCGAGACGAAGAAGATGCTCCTGCTGAAATAGGGGTCGCGCGGGTCTCTTACGACTCCTCCACCGGAGGCAGTTCGACAATCTGAAACCAGTAGTGGCTGAAGTTGCGGACGACATCGACCAAACGCTCGAACGTGACCGGCTTTTGAATGTAGGAGTTCGCGCCGATGTCGTAGGAGCGCAGAATGTCCTCCTCAGCGGCGGAGGTCGTGAGAACGATGGTCGGAATGGCGCGCCATTCGGCGTTCGACTTGATGATCGTCAGGGCTTCGCGCCCGTCCATGCGGGGCATGTTCAGGTCGAGCAGGATGAGTCCGGGCAGGGGGTATTCGTTGCGGTCGGCGTATTTGCCCTCGCGTTGAAGGTAGGAGACCAGTTCTTCGCCGTCTTCGACCATCACCAGGCGATTCGTCAGTTTCGCGCGGCGCAGAGCGCGTTCCGTCAAGAGACGATCTTCCTCGTCGTCTTCGGCGTAGAGAATGACCGTCGGTTTTCCCATGTCACGCATCAGAGTGAGTCCTCCCGTTGAAGTTGGAATTGGACGGGCGCGTCCGGTTTGATCGGAAGATAAATGATGAATGTCGCGCCACCGTCCGGCGCGTTTTCGACGGAGATTGAGCCGCGATGACGCTCGACGATCCGTTTGGAGAACGCGAGCCCCATGCCCATGCCTTCAAACTCGTTGCGGCGGTGCAGTTGTTGGAAGGGCAGGAAGATACGGTCGCGGTATTTCGTGTCGATCCCGATCCCGTTGTCGCAGACGCGCATGCGAACAAGCGGGAGCCGCGAACGCAGTTCTTCGGGAACGCCGTCGTCCGTTTCGAGCGTTTCGCCCTCAATCCGAATGCGCGGCGCGATGTCGTCGCGTCGGAACTTCATCCCATTGTCGATGAGGTTTTGGAACAGTCGGCGCAGTTGCACGTCGTCGCCCTCGACGGTCGGCAGTTCGCCGATCTCGACGGTGGCGTTCGTCTCGCCGATTCGCACTTCGAGGTCGGCGACCGCCTCGCGCGCGACGCGCTCCAAGTCGACCGCCGCGCCATGCAGTTCGGCGCGGCTGACCCGCGACAGGTCGAGCAGCGAACTGATCAACTCGCTCATGCGTTTCGCGGAGGACTGAGCGCGGCGGAGGAAGTCGCGCGCCTCCTCGTCAAGGTCTTGCCCGTGATCGTCGATGACGATATCGGTGAACGCCTGAATCTTGCGTAACGGCTCCTGCAAGTCGTGGGACGCGATGTAGGCGAACTGCTGGAGCTCCAGGTTCATCCGTTCCAGCCCGCGATTCGTCTCGTGAAGGCGGAGGTTCATCGCGTGGATGCGTTCTTCCTGGATGCGGCGTTCGGTGACATCGATGGCGGCGGTCATCAACAGCCGATGCCCCTCAGGGGTGTCGCCGACATCGAGCGTATGGAAGACCCAGTGCTGGGCGTCCCCTTCCTTCGGCTGGATGGTCGCTTCTCCGTCGGGCATCCTGTCGTCCGTCGATTCGACGCTCTCCGGCAACCGAATGACGCGACCCATCCAATCGCCGAACGACGGCAACTCCTCCATCGAGTAGCCGGAGC
>JAQBWJ010000262.1 GCA_027625215.1 Candidatus Poribacteria bacterium | reverse complement strand
GCTCGAACTCGGGCACCGCGACGCGGGATACTACACCGCTCAGTCGACATCGGCGTACTGGGATGGCAAGAACGCGCTCGGCGAAACGGTTGCCAGCGGTGTTTACATCTATGAACTCCGCGCGGGCGAGTATCGCGCGATGCGTCGGATGGTCATTCTGAAGTAACGCGGAATCGCAACATCACACGATGCGAAACGGCGGCGTCTCCCAAACGGGAGATGCCGCCGTTTTCGCCTTGAGTGTCGTTTTCTTGTCGCCCCGCCGCTCGCTGTGGGATACTGGGGGACGAAGCGCCTCACCCCGCAAGAAAGCGAGTTCAATGGGCTTTGTCAGCGTACCGATCATCGCCGCGTTGGTGACGTTGTTCGTAGTCGGCGATACATCCGCGCTGCCGGATAATCCGACACGCGCGTTGGTTGCGGCGTTCGGGTTGATGTGGGCTCCGGCGCTGGCGATGTTCGGCGTGAGCGTCGCCATCCGCCGACAGATTGCCGACGACGATGACCGACGACGCTGGCTGTTCCGTATGAGACGCGCGCTCGGCGGGATGGAGTTCCTGTTTCTCGCCGTCTTCGGCTACTTCACGCTGTACGGCGGACTCCCCGCCGTCATCGCTGCGCGAACGGAATGGCTGCCGCTGCCGAGCGTGCGTCAGATCGTGCCGTTGCTCCCTTTATTGGCGGCGTTGCTCGTTGCGCGGTTGGCGGTTTACGAGGTGCAGCGTGTCGGGCGGGCGTACTACCCGGCATACATCGGCTTGCAGACTCGATTCCTACTGTTGCCGCTCGCGCCGATTCTTACCTATATCTTCCTGATCGACCTGTTCGGGTTCGCGCCGTTGGGATGGCAGTTGTGGGCGGTGTCTCATCCTTGGGTGACGTACGCCGTGCCGTTCGCTCTGATCGGCGTCGCCTATGTCTTCGCTCCGACATTCCTACGGCTTCTCTGGCGGACGGAGCCGCTCCAGCACCCCGCGTTGCAGAGGCGCATCTCCGAGTTGGCGGAATGTCATGGGTTGAGATTTCGCCGAGTATCGGTTTGGTTCACGGGGAACACGCATCTGGCGAACGCCGCCGTCGCGGGGTTGTTCCCGCATCAGCGTGAAATCTTCGTGACCGACTGGCTGCTCAAACGGATGGACGAGGACGAGGTGGAGGCGGTTATCGCGCATGAGATGGGGCATATTCGACACGGGCATATGTGGTACTACCTCGCGTTTTCGGCGTCCTACTTCGGCGTCTATCTGCTCGTTTTCGGATGGTTGGCTCAGTGGATGCCCCCGTTCTTGGTGGCGACTCCGTTGGGCTTGTCCCTCTCCATCGTGACGTTTTTCGCGGTGTACTTCGTCGTGTTGTTCGGGTTCGTGTCCCGACAGTTTGAGCGTCAGGCGGACGTGTTCGCGGCGCGGAACGCCACCGACCCCAACGCCTTCATCCGCGCGCTGGAGACGTTGGCGACGCTCCACACCGTTCCGATGAAGATACGTCGCGTTCTCTCATGGACGCGCACGCATCCACCCATCGCTGAGAGGATTGAGTTCGCGCAACGAGCCCTCGCGGGCGACCCGAAACTTGGTAAGTTTGAGAAGCGATTGCCTGCCGCGTACGGGTTGATCGCCGCCGTGCCGATCATTATCGTGACGTTGTTTCTCGCGCGAGGGTCGTTGTTTGCGGCGGATGGGGAACTCGCTGAATTGAGGGCGTCGTTGTTGCTGGAACGGGCGGATGTCGCGGCGAATGAGGCGAAGGAACTCCCCGACGGCGATGCGAAACGTCGCAAACTGGAACTCGAAGCGGCAACATTCGCCGGAGAAGCCCGCGACCTCATCCGCCCGATGTTGGAGACGTCGCCGAACCGCATCCCACCGTTGTTGTTGATCGGGTTGACGGGACAATACCTCGACAACGCGACTCACGAGAGCGTCCGCGCGCTGGAGCGGGTCCTTCGGTTGGAACCGCAACATTTCGGGGCAAACCTCGTGCTTGCCTTCTACTATTTGGAAGACGGAGACGCGGACGGAGCGCGACTTTACCTCGACCGCGCGGAGGCGCAACGTCCGAACGATCCCGACGTCATCGAACTGCGGCAACAGTTTCTTCGACTCCACACACGCCTCGACGGGCAGGCGAACGCGGAACGGGTCCCATGAACGAAAAAGTCGCCGAGCTCCGCCAGTTCATCGCGGCGGAGCGACAACGCATCATCGAACGGCATCACTATCAGTCCGAAGGCATCGTCATCAGCGGGCGCGAGATCATGCAAGAGCACACACGCGTCGCGGATACGGTGCTTCTGCGCCTGTACGGGTACGCGCGAGACGCCGGGCAGTTGGATGAAGAAACGACCCTCACGGTCGTGGCGCTCGGCGGCTACGGGCGGGAAGAGCTCAACCCCTATTCCGACTTGGATATCCTGATTCTGCACGAGCCGTCCCGGTGTACGAAGAAGACGCTGGAATCGTTCGCCGGAATGCTCATCACGGCGTTGTGGGATGTCGGGTTTGAGGTGGGGCATGGCGTTCGCACGATCCGCGAGTGCCGCACGGCGGCGGCGACCGACATGGACTCGCGGACGGCGATGCTCGAAGGGCGGTATGTCGTCGGGAACCGGACGCTTTACAAGAAGTTCGAGCACGAGATCAAAACGCGGGCGATGCGGCGCGGCGTTCGACCGTTCGTTCAAGAGAAGATCGGCGAGTGGCGGACGCAAATGGGCGATCCGAAAGCGACCGTTTACGTGCAGGAGCCGGATATCAAAAACGGGGTGGGCGGGCTGCGTTCCGTTCACATGGCGCGTTGGGTCGCGCGTACGCGGTTCAATGCGTGGGAATTCGAAGACCTCGTGCGGATCAAATTGCTGCCTGAGAACACGGTCGTCCAGTTCCGCGAGTCGTTGGACTTCCTCTGGCGCGTGCGGAACGAACTGCATTACATCTCAGGCAAACGCATCGACCATTTGACGTTTAACGTGCAGGAGCAGGTCGCCAAGCGGTTGGGGTATGAAGACCGAGGGCGACAACTCGCCGAAGAACAACTGATGCGCGACTACTTCCGAGCGGCGCATTGGATTCACGAGTGCGCGCGCATCATCATCTTTCAAAGCCGATGGGAGATCAGCCCCGTACAACGCATCGTGGATCGGGTCGCCTCAAAGCATCTGACACGGCAGGTCGTCGTATTGCGCGACCGCGTGCGCCTTACACCGAACGCGCTTGAAAAGGCGTTTGAGGCGGGAGAAGCGGAGGAACTGCTCATCCTGCTGTTCGTGTATCGCGCGGAGTTGGGGCTGCCGTTGAGCGTCACGACGCGGCGTCAGGTGGTTGCCGCGCTGCCGCGACTGGCGGACTCGTTTCGGTCGTCCGAACTCGTGCTGACGACCTTTCTCGACATTTTAGGGCGCGACGAGAACGTGTCCAACACGCTGCGCGACATGCACCATCTCGGCGTCTTGGAACTGCTCATCCCGGAGTGGGAAGGGTTGCGGGCGCTCGTCAAGTACGACCTCTACCATCAGTTCACCGTAGACGAACACACGATTGTCGCGGTGAGCAATCTTGAATCGGGCAATATCACGGGTATCCATCGGGGAGAATCGCTGTTGCAGGCGTTCCACGCGCTTCACGCCGAAGACCGCGTGGCGTTGCGTTTGGCGATGATGCTGCACGACGTCGGCAAAGGCGCGCCGGGAGACGGCGGTCATGTCGAAAAAGGGACGGACATGACACGCAAGATCGTTGCGCGGCTATTCCCACTGACGGATGAACAAGCGGACGACGTGATCTTCCTCGTGGAGCAGCACCACTTGATGTCGCACACGGCGCAGCGGCGCGATCTGGACGACCGCGAAGTGATTGAGCGGTTTGCGAAGGCGGTCGGGTCGTTGAAGCGGGCGCGGTTGCTCTACTTGCTGACGCACGCGGACATTCGCGCCGTCAACGCGGAACTTTGGACGGACTGGACGGCGTCGCTGCTGGACAAACTGTACCTGCGGACAGAGCAATACTTCTTGGGCGAGTTCCGCGTGTCGAGAGCGGAGTTGGAGGCGATGTGCGCGCGGGTCGCGGAACTGCTCGGCGACGGATGGGGCGAGGCGGTCCATGAACACATCACGCAGATGGGCTCTGAGCGGATGGCGTTCTACACGCGGGACGAGATCGCCGCTCAGGTGCGCGCCGTCGCGGATTATGTGAACGACCGCCGCCGATGCGTGTTTCGGGTGTTTCGACAGTCGGTGAACCACTCGGCGACGGTGTTCGTCGCGGGCGACCGACCGGGACTGTTCGCGGAGATCGCGGGGGTGTTGGCGGCGTCGGACATTGCGATACTCAGCGCGGACTTGAACACGCGGCGCGACGGGATCGCCGTCGATACGCTGCACATCGCGGACGGGAAGACGGGCGCGAGTATCGACGAGGCGCGTTGCAAGCAACTCGAAGCGATGCTGGAGCGCGCGGGTCGGGGGGACGCGACGGTCGCCGAGATGCTCGAAGAACGCGCGAAACAGCGCAAACGCGGCAATCAGCACCGCACCATGCAGATCGCGCCGATTGTGCGGGCGAACAACGAGGACTCCGCCTACTATACCATCCTCGACGTGCGGGCGCAGGATCGGCTGGGGCTGCTCTACACGATCACCCACACGCTGAGCGAGTTGGGGTTGGATATCTCGCTGGCGAAGATATCGACGGAGGCGTACCGCGCGGTGGACGTGTTCTACGTCGCGGACGAGAAGCGGCAGAAGATTCACGACCCGGAACGGCTACGGGACATCGTGCAGACGTTGCAGGCGACGCTGGAGGAGTCGTAGGAGTCTTGCCGTATTCGTCCGTCGCGTTGTATTGATGTGGCGTCGCTATCATATTTGTCGCGGGTCTTGTCCGACCCCTTCCTAACCTTCCCCTGCAAGGGGAAGGGATTTG
>JAQBWJ010000261.1 GCA_027625215.1 Candidatus Poribacteria bacterium | reverse complement strand
GTAGCCATCGGAGAAGAAATCACCCAATCGTTCAAAAGCGTCGTTCGTATTCATCGAGTGGTAGATACCCTCATACAGTTCCGCATTCGTGATGATGCTGATGCCGCAACGATTCGTTCCGAGTTCTTCGAGTCGCGCGATGGTGTTCTGTCGACCACTCAGCGCATCGATCACCCAATCCGTGTCGATCAGATAATCGGGAGCGATCATGGGTCGGCATCCGGGCGTGTCCCGGCTTCTCGCGCTTCATAAACGCGCTTCTTCCATTCGTCCGGGTCGATAACCCCCTTCAACGCGCCGTAACTCCGCCGAATCACCTCAGCGCGCTTCAACTCTTCAGGGCTCATCTCGTCGGTTGTGGACTCATACGTCATGAGCGCGGTTTCACCCTCATTCATCTCCACAGGCTCTAGCGGGATCAGTTTCCCGCCCTCATACCGCACTTTGATCGTCTTTTTCGTCATCGACATTTCTCAGCAATAGGTTCCACGTTGCCGACTGTCCGCTGATCCGTAGAGACTATGGCTTGTGGAATGAGACCAGACGCAATCCGTCGATCCGTTCAAAATGCCGGATATTGTTTGTGCATAGCGGAACGCTATAGTGTAGCGCGGTACTGGCAATCAAGAGGTCGAAGTTCGGTATCATGTTCCCGCCGCGCCGAAGTCTGCCCCTCTCACGTCCGAAGATGCGGATGATGCTATCGTTCAGGTCGACCACCGCAATGCCTCGCTCCAAACACGCATCAAGTTGTGATAATGCCCGTTGGGGATCGCGTGCGTAGAACATCCCTTCGTACAGTTCGGCTTGGGTGATGATGCTGATTCCGAGTTGTTCGTAACCGATCTCGTCAAAACGCGCCTGATATCCCTCGATGTCGAGAAAGTAGTTGATTACCCAGTCCGTATCGACGAGGTACTGAAACGAATGACCGTTCATATCTCAACTTTGCGTGTGCCGTCGTTTTCTCTTGCGGCGTAGATTTCCCGCAACATCGTTTCTCCGTCCACGTTGCCTTTCCACATTCCGCAAGCCGCCTTCAACACGTCCGCGCGGCGTCTGCGATCATCGTCCGTTCCGCTTGCAACCGTTACGGTGATCGTCTCACCCTCCTTCAGATCAAGGGTGTCCAGCGGGATGAGTGTTCCATTTTCGTACCGTAATGTGATCGTCCTCATGTCCATCGCCTTTCTCCGTAACGCTTACATCTCACTCATATTGTCGCCCGCCGAAACTCATCCGACAAGTCCCCCCGATGGTCGAGTCTCCCGTTCCGCCGCCCGCCGACATGCGCTATCCTGTCCCGACATTTTGATAACGCTTCATGATGGAGACTCACGCATGGAACGGCGACGGCTCGGCAGGACGGGGTTGGAGGTCGGCGCGCTCGGACTCGGCGGGCTGTTCGTGTCTCGCGTTGGCGGCAAGGGACGCGACGAAGCCCGCGACGCGATCCACCGCGCCCTCGAATTGGGCGTGAACTACGTGGACACCGCTCCCACCTATGCCGACAGCGAAGAGGTCTTGGGGATCGGACTGGAAGGCGTCGAGCATCCGTACTACCTCTCCACCAAACTCGGCGGACGCCCCTCTCCCTTCGATCCAAAGAACAAACACCACCTCCGCGCCTCCATCGAAGAGAGCCTACGCCTCCTGAAACGCGACACGGTGGACATCCTCTTTGTCCACGAACCGGAACGACCCGGACAGTACGACTGGTGGGATGAGTGGGAGACGTTTTCGGGTCCTGTCAACGACGTGCTGGACGAACTCAAGGAAGACGGGATCATCCGCTACACGGGTCTCGGCGGCACGACGGCGTACGCGATGGCGCCCATCATGGCGACGGGGCGGTTCGATGTCGTGCTGACGGCGTTCAACTACAGCCTGCTCTGGCGCGAAGCGGAACACGTCATTCTGCCGGAAGCGAAGCGGCAGGACATGGGCGTTTTGGTCGGATCGCCGCTGCATCAGGGCGCGTTGGCGCGTCGGTTCGACGACGAGGTGAACAACGGCGCGAACTGGCTGACGCCTCAACGTCGGGCGCAGTTGAAGGCGCTCTACAAACTGTTGGACGACACGGGCATCCCGCTGCCGGAGTTGTGCCTTCGCTGGGTGATCTCGAACCCGGTCGTCTCGTTGACGCTGATGGGCGCGCGCTCCGTCGAGGAGGTGGAGCAGAACGTCGCGTCGGTGAACAAGGGCGCGTTGCCGTCGGACATCCTCGCGCGGTTGGATGAGATTTACGCGATGCTTCCCTATCGCCCATTTGACGAGCCCGCCGTTTTGCCGTTCAGTCGCGGCTATCGGGGTCCCGGACACGTTCGTTGACGTTCGTTGGAGAGTGAGAGGATCGCATGAGCGAGTTGAAGTTGTGGTATCGACAGCCCGCGAACGAGTGGGTCGAGGCGTTGCCCGTTGGGAACGGGCGTCTTGGGGCGATGGTCTTCGGCGGGATCGGAGCGGAGCGGCTCCAACTGAACGAGGACAGCATGTGGAGCGGCCATTCCTTCGAGCGGGAGAACCCGGAGTCTGCGGCGAATTTGAGTAAGGCGCGGCGTCTGCTGTTCGAGCGGAAGTACGCCGAAGCGGAGAAACTCGTCGCCGAAAAGATGATGGGGAACCGCGTCGACCCCGGCATCCACACGTACCAAATGCTTGGCGACCTGACGCTGACATTCGACGGCATCGAAACCGCGACGAACTACCGCCGCGAACTCGACCTCGACACGGCGGTTGCGACAACCTCCTACCGCGTCGGCGACGCGACCTATACGCGCGAGGTCTTCTCGTCCCCTGTCGATCAAGTCCTTGTCTGCCGAATCGGTTGCGACAAACCGAACCGCCTTACCCTGACCGCGACCCTCTCCCGTCCGCAAGATACCAACGTGTCGCCGAACGGCAACAACCGGATCACGATGAACGGACACCTCCACGACGGCGACGGTGTGCGCTACGAAACACAACTGCTCGCCCGCGCGGACGGCGGCAACGTGACTGTCTCGAACGACGGCATCCGAATCGAACGCGCGAACACGGTGACGCTGCTGCTCGTCGCAGCGACGGACTATCATGGCGACGACCCGCACAAGACCTGCGAGGCGCAACTCTCCGCCGTCGCGGAGACGCCGTACAACCGCATTCTCTCCGATCACCTCGAAGAACACCAACGGCTGTTCCGTCGGTGCGCGCTTGATCTCGGTAGCGCGTCTTTCAAACCGACGGACGAACGGCTCGAAGCGTGGAAAAACGGCGCGGACGACCCGTCGTTGATCGCGCTTTACTTCCAGTACGGACGTTATCTCCTGATCTCCAGTTCCCGTCCCGGCGCGATGCCTGCGAACCTGCAAGGCATCTGGGCGGATGGGCTACGACCGCCTTGGAACGCGGATTATCACATCAACATCAATATTCAGATGAACTACTGGGTCGCCGAGCCGACGAACCTCTCCGAGTGCCACGAACCGTTCTTCTGGTTGACCGACCGCCTCCGAGAGCGGGGACGCATCACCGCGCGAACAATGTACGGCTGTCGCGGCTTCGTCGCCCACCACACGACGGACGCCTGGTGGTTCACAAGCGCCATCGGACAGCCGCGCTATGGGATGTGGCAGTCCGGCGCGGCGTGGTGCTGTCAGCACTTGTGGGAGCATTACGCCTTCACAGGCGACGAGACGTTTCTCGCCGAACGCGCTTACCCGATGATGAATGAAGCGGCGGAGTTTTACGTCGATTTCTTGGTGGAACACCCCGACACGGGCGAACTCGTTGCGGGACCTTCGACGTCACCCGAAAACGCCTTCCGCTCGACGGACGGACAGACCTCGACGCTCACGATGGGTCCGACGATGGACCAGCAGATCGTGTACGACCTGTTCTCCAACTGCATCGAGGCGTCGCGCATCCTCAACCTCGACGCGGCGTTCCGCGCGACGCTCGAAGACCTGCGCTCCCGCATGGCGCGGACGAAACTTGGCGCGGACGGGCGGATCATGGAATGGGTCGAGGAGTTCGAGGAGCCGGAGCCGGGACACCGCCACATCTCGCACCTGTTTGGGCTGCATCCGGGACGCGAAATCACCCCCGCGCTGACCCCCGACTTGGCGGAAGGGGCGCGTAAGACCCTTGAGTACCGCTTGTCGCACGGAGGCGGACATACCGGGTGGAGCCGCGCGTGGATCATCAACTTCTATGCGCGGTTGGAAGACGGCGACACCGCGCTCGAACACATCCGCGCGCTGCTGGCGAAATCGACGCTGACGAACCTGTTCGACAACCACCCGCCGTTTCAGATCGACGGCAACTTCGGCGCCGCCGCGGGACTCGCCGAGATGCTGCTCCAGTCCCACATCGCAGACGACGCGTCGGGTCCGGCCTTCGCGGCGGGACGATCGCCTCGGTTCATTCTCGACGTGATGCCCGCCTGGCCCGACGCCTGGCCGCGGGGCGAAGTCTCGGGCCTTCGCGCCCGCGGCGGCGTGCTGGTCGAGCGGCTCGCGTGGAGCCCCGACTCGATCGGCGTCTCGGTGCGGGCCGAGGGCCGAACCTCGATTCGCGTGCGGCCGCCCGCGGGCTGGGCGCCGGTGGGCCTCGAGGCCGACGCCGACGTCGCGTTCACCCTGCGCCTCGCGCCGAACGGGCGCGGCGCGATCCTGTTCGCGTCCCCCGCGCTGCGATGACTCCGGCGGCGTTCGCCGCTTAGAACACGCTGTCGGGGAAGTAGTGCCGCTTGGCGTTCTCGGGCAGGATCAGCTCGACGTCGATCAGGAGATGCTGCGGCATGAACTTCATGATCTCCTCGCGGTTTCCGTCCTCGAGCACCGAGACGGCCATCTGGATTCCGGTCGCGATCATCGAGGGCGGGTAGGTGATGTCGGCGGGATACATCGGGGCCTTGTCCATGACCCGCTTGACGATGTCCTT
>JAQBWJ010000260.1 GCA_027625215.1 Candidatus Poribacteria bacterium | reverse complement strand
CTGTTCGACGTTGCGCCACGTGTCGCCGCGATCCATCGACACAAACGTCCCGGTGTGATAGCCCACCCAGATCAGCATCCCGTCGTTGGTGACGACAAAGCACTGCACATCCGTCCCATCGTCTCTCGACCGCACCTCTTCGACGCCACCGCCCATCCACGTCCACGTCTCACCGTTGTCGAGCGAGCGCATCGCCGTCTCAAAGTAGGAGCCGGAATAGACATTATTACCGTCTACCGTGATGGTGGACGTATCGCGCTTATTGAGCGTCGGCTCCCACGACGCGCCCCCGTCCAGCGACGCATAGACACCCGCATTCGTCCCCGCAAAGAGCCGTTCGTCGTTGCCCTCGATCGCGTAGACGTTGTGGGAGGAATACCAATCATCCGCTGCGATCCACGTCGCTGTTCCCGCGTCGAACCGGTGGATGCTGTACCGGGCAGTCGCATACAGATCGCCGTTCCATTTCGTGAGCGAGGTCACCGCATCTCCATCCAAACCGAAGTGCCGCCACGAATCACCTTGATCATCGGATCGGAAGAGACCGCCGCCGTTGTCGGATTCTGGACTCGCGAAGAGCGTTCCATCGACCGCGAGCAATGACGCCAATTCCATGCCCGCGAACGAGTTGACGCGCCAGGTCTGTCCTTTGTTTTCCGATTGGTAGACGCCTTCGCCGCTCACATAGACGAGATAACGGTTCCCAATTTGCACGACCGCCGTTTTCGTTGAGACGGGGAGCCCAGTATCGGCGAGAACCCATGTCGCACCATGATCGTCGCTGCGGTAGAGCCGCGACCCGACATCGGCGAACACCACCAAATCGTCGGCGTACAGGACGCGAGATTGCGCGTTGCCTTCAGGGATTTCGACTGTATCCCACGTCTCGCCACTGTCGAGCGATCTGTTGATGCGGGCAGGCGTCGTACGGGTGTATCCCATATAGAAAACGCCATCGCCGTAGACCAGATTCGATGTGTACGCGAACCCCAACCGTGTCCACGACTCGCACCGATTCTCCGATTTCAGAATACGGGACACGCCATCGACCGCGTAGAACGTCCCATCGACCTGCAACAACACTTGGATGAGCGGGATAGAGTTGATCCCGGCAATCGACGGGTCGATGATCGGCTCCCACCGCCGCCCGTCGGTGGAGCGGTGAACGACGCCTTGAAGCGTCAGGTAGAGCGTATCGCCTTCGACAACCAATTTACCAACACCGCTGCCGCCCGTCGGTTGGTCGAGCCGCTCCCAATTGAGCGTCGCGCCCCATGCCATCGCCGACATACTGATTAACGCCGCGCACACAAATATCCAATTTCGCATGGTCTCATCTCCGTTGGAGCCTGCTGTGATTGCGAAATCGTCAGCGCAAGTCGTGTGCCGTTCGAGAAATGCCTGAATACGGGCGATTTCACGGCGATGACGTGATGGATCGTCCCAAGAGTGGTCAGCAACTGTCCAGAATGTGTTCAGCCGAATGAAACACAAAAAACAGGGGGAGGCGCATTCGGGCTGCGTCTCCCCCTGTCCATGTTCTCGTTCGATCCGTTCGGGTGAGATTACTGATCGGTTCCCGTTGTCAGGTCGAGCGTCGTCACCTCGCCCAACGACTCCAACGGCTCCGTAAGCGCAGCCCGCTTGCCGACGGTGATGATCGCCAGTTTGTCGGGATGGAGGTACTCTTGGGCGACGCGCAGCACGTCGTCCTTCGTGACGGCGGCGACCTTGTCGGTGTAAGTGTCGAGGTAGTCGGACGGGTATCCGAAATAATCCAACCGCAACGCCTGCTCCGCAATCGCCGCGCTCGACGTATAGGAGAAGACGAACGAGTTGATCTCCGAGTTCTTGATGATGTCGATCTCTTGGTCGGTGACGGGTTCCGCCCGAATCCCCTCCATGATCGCCTTGATCGCCTGCATCGCCTGTACCGCCGTTTCCGACCGCGACGACGACCCGCCGAGGAACATCCCTCGCTCGGTTGAACGACGGAACACCGTGCCGACCCCGTACGTCAGCCCCAAGTTCGTCCGCACCTCGCGCATCAGCCGCGATGTGAACCCGCTGCCGCCCAGTATTTCGTTCAGCACGAGGATCGGGAACCAGTCGGGGTTTGTGCGCGTCACGCCGAGATGACCGAAGTAGACGGTCACTTGCGGCAGGTCTTTCTCCGCGTGATAGACGCCCGCGTAGTCGCCCTCTTCAACGGGCGGGATCGGGGCGACTTCTTCCCCCGAAGGGTTCCACCCGGCAAACGCTTCGCTGATTTTGGCGATGATCGCGTCGCGCTCGAAATCGCCGGAGACGGCGACGAGCATGTTCGCGGGGCGGTAGTACGCCTTGTGGAAGGCGATCAGATCGTCGCGCGTGATCGCCGAGAGCGTCGCAGCCGTCGCCGTGTTCGCGTAGGGGTGATCGCCGTAGACCGCCTTGTGCAACTCGCGCGAGGCGATCTGCGCCGGGTTGTCGTTCTGTCGGCGGATGCCTTCCACCGCCTGATTGCGGGCGAGTTCCAACTTGTCTTCTCGGAAGGCGGGGTTGATCACCACGTCCGCGAAGATCGTCAGCACCGTGTCGATGTCCTTCGACATTGCCGACAGCCCGACGGAGGCGTTCTCCGCCGACATGCCCGACTCGACCGACGCCGCAAGGAACTCCAGCGTCTCGTTCAGCGCGTCCGGCTCCATCGAGACGGTTCCGCCGGTACGCATGACGGTCGCCATCAGTCCGGCGAGCCCGATCTTGTCCTTCGGCTCGTAGATATCGCCCGTGCGGATGTAGGCGGACATGCCGAAGACGGGCAGTTCGTGGTCTTCGAGCAGGTAAAGGGTCATCCCATTGTCGAGGACGACCTTCTCCGGCTTGGGAGGCTCAAAATCGACCGACGGGTACTCCAGCCCATCCAACAACGGGACTTGCGCCGTCGCCGCCGTCAGGAGCACGGCGAACCCGATCAGCAAGAACAATGCGCGTTTCATTCGATTCATCGGTTCGGCTCCTTGTTACTGGGCTTCCATCATCGACTCGTCGGACATTTCGGCGGCTTCATCGCCCTCTTCGATGGGCGGCTTCACCAAGATGCCGACGGTGCGGTTCGATTTTGTCAGGTACTGTTTGATCGCCCGCCGCACGTCGTCTTCGGTGATCTTGGAGACGTTGTCCATGAACTCGACGACGTACCGCCACGAGCCCGTCATCACCTCGAACTCGCCCAACTGACGCGCCATGCCCAAGTTGGAATCCAACCCGCGAATGAAGCCCGCCTGCATCTGATTCCGCACCTTCTCCATCTCGCGCGGGTCGATGGGACCGTTGGCGAGGCGGTCGAGTTCTTCGTAAATCGCCGCTTCCACGTCGGCGGCTGTGTGCGGATGGCGAGGCGTCGCATAGATGATGAACAGGTTGTCGTATCGCGCGCCGGGATAGCCGTTATAGCAGCCGACATCGACGGCGAGTTGCTTCTCCTCAATCAGCGACTTGTACAAGCGCGAGGTGCGCCCGTCGCTCATCAGGGATGAGATCATGTCGAACACGTAATCGTCGAAGTGCGGCGGCGAGGGCTTGTGGTAGCCGATGTAGATTTCGGATTCCGCGTCGAACTCAACCTCGACGCGCCGTTCGCCTTCCTGCTTCGGTTCGACGGTGCCGATCCGTTCGGGGATTTCCTGCGGAGAGATGCCCGCGAAGTAGTGCGTCATCCGCTCGATCACCCACTCCGGCTCCACGTCGCCGACGATGCTGACGACCGCGTTGTTGGGAGCATAGTAGGTCTTGAAGAACGCCTCCGCCTCTTTGCGTTTGAGGCGGTTGATGTCGGACATCCAACCGATGGTCGGCGCGCCGTACGGGTGCGCGGCGAACGCGACGGTGCTCATCACTTCCAGCAGTTTGCGACCGGGATTCGACTCCGTCGTCTGCCGACGCTCTTCCATCACCACGTCGCGCTCGACGTAGAACTCGCGGAAGATGGGGTCGCGCATCCGTTCCGATTCGAGCCGCATCCACAGTTCGATTTTGTTGGACGGCAGCGAGATCGTGTAGAACGTGTAGTCCTTGCCGGTCGCGGCGTTCAACCCGACCGAGCCGTGATACGAGTAGATTTCGTCCAGTTGGTTGTTCAGGATGAATTCGCGTTGCGCGGCGGTCACTTCTTCGATGCGCGCCGTCACCTGAGCGAGGCGCACGGCGTCTTCGTCGGACTCGCCGTGATCGCGGAGCATGTCGTGCTCTTCGTACAGTTTGTCGAGCTCTTCCAAGAGCGGCGCTTCGGCGTCGTAGTTCGTCGTGCCGAGCGTCTTCGTCCCTTTGAACAGCATGTGTTCCAGCATGTGGGCGATGCCCGTCTTGCCGATGGGTTCATCGACGCCGCCCGCCTTCACCCAGATGTTCAGGGCGACCGTCGGGGATTGTTCGCGTTGCAAGATCAGCAGTTTCATGCCGTTGTCGAGCGTGTGTTCGACCACGCGGTCTTCTAGGTTTTGGGCGGTGAGCGGCGCGAGCAGACACACGCTCAACAGCGCGGTCAGGCGCGCCGTCCAAGCGCGGCGGAATCGGCGTTCCCCCATCCTGTCGGTCTCCCTCAAAAGTAAGGCGGATAAAGTGCCGGATCGTTCTTCACAACGTTGACGCGATTATAACGGGCGTTCGGGGCGAGTCACAATCGCGCATCTTGGGCGACGGACGAGCGTTTCCACGCGAGCCACATCAGGAGCGCCCCCGCAATCGTCGTCACGAGCGACCAAAACTGAAACTCGCTGATGCCGTTCACCATGAGCGTCCCGTCCCATGCCGTGCCGTTCACCGTATCGCGGAGCGTGCGAGACGCCCAACCCATCGGCGTCGAACTGAACGAGAACACGCGCGTCAATCTCCAAAACTCGGTGACAAACCGCTCCATCGAGAGCAGGATGAACGACAGTC
>JAQBWJ010000259.1 GCA_027625215.1 Candidatus Poribacteria bacterium | reverse complement strand
CTTGGGCTAGACGGATGCCCACCGCCGTTTTGCCGACGGCGGTGGGTCCGAGAATCGCCAATAGCGGCGGCTCGTTGGGTGAATTCGGAGCCGTCATCGACAACTACGCGACTTTCCTCCCGCGCTGATAGACGACCGGGAAGTGGTCGCCCGCCAACACGGTCCCCTCCGGCACGGTGATGAACTCGTCCATCGGATGCCTGCCGACGGGCTGGAACAACGTATGTCCCGGCATGAAGTGGATCGCAATCGCGGGGCGTTCTTTTTCGGAGGTGTTGTCGGGGCTGCCGTGCCAAGTAAGCGAATGGTGCAGGTGACATTCGCCTTTGAGCACTTCGGTCGGGACCGCATTCAGTTCAGCGCCGTCCGGGAGTTGCGACGGCTCGCGGTGAATCGGCGCGAACGCCTCGCCCGTGCCGATAAATCGTTGCTGATTGCCCCATTTGTGACTGCCCGGAACCATCCGCATGCAGCCGTTTTCGAGCGTCGCGTCTTCCATCGGGATCCACGCGGAAATCAGGTCCGCCGGTTGGATGGAGGGCCACAGCGGATGGTCTTGATGCCATCCGGTGGGTCCGCCCGCCTTCGCGGGTTTGTATTGAATCTGGTCGTGCCAGATGCGGAGCGTGTCCGTGTTGCACAGGTGCGCGACCGCTTCCGTGATCACTGGGTGTTTCGCCAGATCAAGGTAGGCGTCGCTCGCTTCCCAGATGTTAACGATCTGCACGACGACCGCGTCGTCTCGACCCGTCAGGTTGCGGTTCAGGACGGGCTTGCGCTCCGTCTCGTGGTTCATCACTTTGAACAGTTCCGACTTCAACAAGGCGCAGTCGTCGTCGGACAAAACTCGTCCGATGTTGAGGAAGCCGTTTTCGTGGAACTGTTTCGCTTGCGCGGCGGTAAGCATCTGTCATCTCCGTTCGTCTCGGTTGGATGCCGTAAGTTTACCACGAAGTTCGGCTGGCGCGAATCAAATGATTGGGCGTTATACGGAGGAAGATCGGTCGAACCGCAACACACCCTTGCAGCATCGCCCAACGTTCGGTAGCCTCATGGCGTCGGATTGAGTCGGTCTGAGTTCGATGTGTTCATCTTTCAAAGCACTTTATCTCATTTTTCGAGGGATCATCGTTGATGGAGCGGTCATTCCGCCGCGCGATGCGGCTAGGTTGGATTGTCGGGGCGTTCGGAGTCGGCTTGGGAGTTCTCGGCGCGGTGGGATGCGGCGGCGCGGCGTCGCCACCATCCACCCCGACGGCGCAGGAAACCACCGCCCCTAAGACCGTCTCGTTTCACTCCGACAACGAAACGTGCAACGCTTGTCATACCACGATTTACAAGGACTGGCTCACGTCGCGGCACGCGCAGGCGTGGAAGAGTGAGACGTTTCGCATCGCCTCAGACAACTACGCGAAGGCGGAATGCCTTACCTGTCACGCGCCCGACCTGATCCTCCGCACCGGACTTGCCGCGCAACCGACCCTTCGCCCAGACGAACGCAACGGCGGCGTCACCTGCATTGTCTGTCACCAAGACGCGACCGCCGACGAATGGGTGATGCACGGACCTTATGACGACGCGGAATCGCCCGCGCACGGTATCGTCGCCAATGCCGAATTTCAGACGGCGAACGTCTGCGCCTCCTGTCATGGGCAGACGGAGCAGTTCGACCAGTTCCACTCGTGGCGGGAGAGCTCTTACGGAGAGGCGCAGTTCCCCTGCCAAGTCTGCCACATGCCTGCAAACAAGGGCTTTATGGCGGATACGGACAAAACCAAGCCGGAACGTTGGATCGCCTCACACGCCTTCCCAGGCGCGCACAACGAGGAGTTCGTCAAGGCGGCGACGGCGATCTCCGGGCAGCGCGAGGGCGACACGCTTGTCGTTGAGGTCGAAAATCAGGCGGGGCACCTCTTCCCCGGCGGAGCCTATCGCACCGCGATTCTCACCGTGAAAGTGGGCGAGACGACACTCGGCAAAGCGACGTACTCGTACGAAAGCGGCAACCGCATCGCCTCCGGCGCGAGAAACCGCTTGGAGTTTTCACTGGCAAACGTTCCCGCCAACGGCGAGGCGCGCGCGGAACTGCGGTTTTACAAGATCGTCGCAAGCGCGGACGGCGGCTCCGTCGTTTCAGAGCCGGACGGCGTCGTCATCAGCGAAGCGACGATCTCGTACTAACACCGCGACGAATTTGAGGGGAGAAAACGCCCGCATGGATGGAAACGCGCTGCAATCGGTGTCCTACCTGCTCAGGTTGGCATTGAACGCTTACAGCATGATGATTCTCGGCAGTGTCGTGCTGTCGTGGTTCACGTTGGGCGGGACGAACCATCCGAGCATTCAGCGAGCGCAGGAGTTCCTCGACAGGTGGACCGACCCGTACCTCGCGCCGCTGCGACAACTGATGTCGCCCATTTCGATGCGGATCGGGTTGGACTTCTCCCCGCTGGTCGGGCTGTTGATCCTGAACTTTATTGCGAGTCGGCTTCCGTGACGCGCCCCTGACGTTTCATCCGTCGGTAGCGGACGATACCCTGCCACGCGACAAACAGCGCCATGATGCCGATGGAGATGTGAATCAACGGAATCTGCTCGATCTGTTCGTGGAACGCTTCACCGAGCAGATAGGCGGGGATGCCGAACGCGAGCAGTTGCAACACGGTGCCGAACGTCGTGGTAAGCGCGAACAGCCAGTAGGGGCGACCCATCTGCCCCGCTGCGAACGGTACATACAGCCCGACAAACGCGATGAACCGCCCGAAGATCAACCACAACGTCTGACCGCCCGACAAGAGTGTCGAGACTGAGTGGGTGCTCTCGTACAGATAGCGGATGACGCGGTTCTCCTTGACGGGCGGATGCAGACGCATCCATCGACCGACACAGTACATCACCTGCTCGTACAACACGATGGACAGAAATGCCGCGCCGAACAGAAAGGTCGGGTTGAAATCCTTGCCGTGAGCGAGCACCATGCCGATCACGTAGATGTTGGGAACACCCGCATGGTCTCCCAACGTCACGACAAACACGATCAATACGGCGAGCAGTTGGCTGGTCGGCAACTGACGATTTCCTTAGCCGTTGGCGCGCAGGAAGACAATTGGCGGCATATGGAGTATCGGCAGGCGTCTGCCGCTTCTTGAATGATGCCACGCGCGTATTCAGCGATCAATGCGGAACGGAGCCTGTTGAATGAATAAACGTCGAACGACGAGGAGAAACTTACGATGAACGGCATCACGATTCGCGTTTGACAGGAAAACGCCGACCTGATCGGCAACGATAACCGCGCCCTGCAAGCCGCTGTCGATTACGTCGCCGCTCTTGGAGGCGGCACGGTCGAGATCGGCGCGGGCGTCTATGAGATGTTCGATTCGCTCCACCTGCGGTCGAACGTCACGGTGAAAGGTCAGGGTGAGGCGTCGATTCTGCGTAAATGCGACGGCGTCGAAGTCGCGTTAATCCTCGACGGCGACTACGGCGAAGAACAGATCACCGTTGCCGACCCGTCGCCTTTTCGCGTCGGGATGGGTGTCACCGTGCGCGACCAACGCTCCGGCGGTTTCCACACCACCGTCGCGACGATCATCTGGCAGGACGGCGACGCCTTCGGCGTCACGAAGCCGTTGAACGCCGATTGCATGGTGTCTAACAAGGCGGTCGCGGCGACAACCTTCCCCGTCATCAGCGGCTACCACGTCGAGAACGCGCGGGTCGAACACCTCGCAATCGACGGCAACCGCGTGAACAACCCGCACTTGAACGGCTGTCGCGGCGCGGGCGTCTTCCTCTATCGCGGACACGGCACGGTGATCGAACATTGCGTTGTCCGCAACTACTTCGGCGACGGCATCAGTTTCCAACAGAGCAACGACGTGATCCTGACGGACTGCCTCGTGGAAGGCTGTTCCCACTTGGGGATGCATCCCGGCAGCGGATCGCAACGCCCGACGCTCAAGCGCAACGTCTCCCGCAAGAACGACGACATGGGGATATTCCTCTGCTGGCGCGTGAAGCACGGTGTCTTCGAGGACAACGAAACGCTCGACAACGGGCGGTACGGCTTCTCCATCGGTCACAAGTACACTAACAACCTGTTCCAGCGGAACCGAATCATCGGCAACGGCAAGGCGGGCATCCACTTCCGCAACGAGTCCGAAGCGATGGCGGGACACCGCAATCGCATCGAGAACAACGAGATCGTCGGCAACGGGGAGCACGGCATCCGCATCGACGGCGAGACGCACGACATCGTGATCTGCGGCAACCGCTTCGGCGATCTGCCGGAACGCCCGCAGCCGACGCACGTCTTCGTCGGGGAAAAGGCGTCGCGCGTGCTGTTGGACAAGAATCTGTATGAAGGGAAGGGCGAAACCTGCGTCAACGAAGGAGCGGCAGACGCGGTGCAACTCGTTTCGTAGCACTCCCCTCCTGTCATTCTGAGGAGCGTAGCGACGAAGAATCCCGATTACGACCCCACACTCCGTACATCCGGGATTCTTCGCCTTCGGCTCAGAATGACAGTTGGGGTTGTTTGATGTTAATGATATGAACGCGAACCGAAGGAACGTCTCGATGATCGTCAAAACCGGACTCGACGTGTTGGTCGACACCGACTTCGCCGTGTTGGACGGCAAGCGTGTCGGGCTCATCACGAACCAGACGGGCATCGCCCGCGACTTCCGCGACAACATCGCCCTGTTCCATGACGCCCCGAACGTCGAACTGACCGCCCTGTTCGCACCGGAGCACGGCGTACTCGGCGTGGAGCAAGCGGGGGCACACGTCCAAGACGCCCGCGAGCGTCGCACGAACGTCCCCGTCCACTCGCTGTACGGCGAACTGCGGCATCCGACCGCCGAGCAACTCGCCGACGTGGACGTTCTCGTCTACGACATCCAAGCGGTCGGCTCCCGA
>JAQBWJ010000258.1 GCA_027625215.1 Candidatus Poribacteria bacterium | reverse complement strand
CCGCAGCCTGTCAACGCCGATGTCGAGACAACCGTGAGGGCGAGCATGGCGGTCGAAAATCGCGCGATTTTCTCACCGAAGATCATGTTGAATCGTCTCCCGAAGGTGGCGGTTCGTTGGTATCGAGCAGTTCCCCAGATTTTGCCAATAGCCGCAGAGTCGGCACTTTGTTGCGGATCGCGCGAACGCGAAACGGAATGTCGCTGATGAATCGTTCGCACCAGTTTTTCACCGGGCGCGTCGACCCGTTCGGGTTCTCCCGTTTCGAGATGCGGTGGACGGTCAGCGTTGTTTGAAAGTCCGCGACGGTCGGGCGCGACGGTTCGTCCCGCTCCTGCCAGATGGCGATCAGCCACGTCTCGCCGTCCGTAAACCAGTAAAAGACGTAGGAGCCGACCTCGTGGCGCTCCTTGCGCTCCCATGCCATCGTTCCGTCGTCTCCCCCCACCGGATCGCCATGCCGACCCCCAACGATCCGAATCGACATGTTCCAACTCAACAGGAGTAACGAGAGTACCCGGCTCACCTGTTTCACCTACCCGCGAGTACATAGTACGCGGATTGGACGCAGAAGAACACGTTCCGGTTGAAAATCGAAAACGCCCACCGTCGCTCAATCAACGGTGGGCGTTTTCGATTTGTCGGGGAAGTCGTTCGTCGCGCCCCTCAAATCACTTGATATGGGCGGCGTGGAACTCGTTCCAGTCTTCGATCTCGTTCAGGCGCACCGCGTCGAGGACTTTGCCCTCGTCTTTGAAGCCCGCCGCGCCAAGGATCGCTTTGCGGGTATCGTCGCCGTGGTTGTATCCGTTGACCGCGTCGTTGTGTTTTTTGATATCCGCCGCCGACAGTTTCGTGCCGTTCGCTTTCACCCACGCCTCGAACTCAGCGTACGTCGGTTTGCTCGCTTTGACGAAGGCGATGGTCTTGTCTTTGTTCAAGCCAAGCCCGTCGAGCGTCATCTGGTCGAAGCCGCCGCCGCAAAGGTCCCAGTCGTCGTGGAGTTGATTGCTCGCGCCGAGCGAGAGTTTCTGCCACAGGCGCGGCAGGTGAATCGCGCCGAGAGGTCCGGCGGAACGCGAACTGATCAACGGGATGAACTTCGCCATTTCTGAAAAGCCTCCATTGGTGAACCACGAGAGTCTACGACACGTAGTATCCTTGTTCCGCGCGTCGGACACAACGCCGCGATCGTGCCACCTTACTACGGTTTGACGAGTTGCCAAATCAACGCGCCCGTCGAGACCGCGCCGAACAGCAACGACCAGTTCACTTGGAACCGCCGCTCAACTTGCACGGTTTCACCCGGATAGACCAACACGCGCTGCGCGTCGGTCTTCATGTTGATGATTTCGCGCGAATCGTCCAACCGAAGAATCACCGCTTCGTCGCGCTTCGCCTCATCGACGATAATACCGCCCGCCAACGCCAACGCCCGTCCAATCGGGATCGGACCGCGCACCTTATGCAGTCCCGGCTTTTGGACATAGCCGATGACGCTGATTTCCTCAATCGCGTAGGCGTTCGGCACGTATAGCCCGTCGCCGTGAGACAACGTCGGTTGTTTGTCCAGATCGGCGAAGAACCGCTCCGACAGGGACAGCGTTTCGACGCTGCCGTCCCGCCTCAGGATGGCGATATCCGCGAGCGATCCCTTATCGTCAACGATGCCGCCCGCTTTCGAGAGCGCGTACCCAACCGCCACCGGCTCATCGAAGAAGTACGTCTCAGGTTTCTGCACGTTGCCCGACACCTCGACGCGCACGCGCTCGGCGACATACACGGCGTCGCCGCGATGCACCGCCACCGACTTGTCCGCTGCCGTCAGATCGTGTTCGCTCGCGTCGCCATCAACGGGAAAGAGATAGACTTTCTTGCGGTTGCCGTTCGGTTCGAGCACATCACCGCCGAGCGAGACGGCGCGTCGCAGGTCGATGCTCGGCTCGGTGAAGGTGAACCGTCCCGGCGCGTTCACCTGTCCGCCGACGTACACCTCGTTCTCGCGCGGCACGGGGACGACGATCACCTGAGCGTCCGTCACGCGCGACTTGATGCCGTCGCGGATGCGGTCGCGGAGTTCGTCGGGGGTGAGTCCGGCGGCTTGAAACGGGTCCATCAGGAAATAGTGCAACATGCCGTCCTGTTGAACGACGACCTCCTGCGCGTATTCGAGGCGGTTCAGAACAGCGATCTTCAACGTGTCGCCGGGTTGGATTCGGTGCGATTCCGCCGCCAGCGACGCATTGATCACGACCGTTGCGAATCCGATCACCCACAGTATCCGAGCCAGATAGTTCACGCCGCGCGTTCTCCTTGCGGTCATATCGCGTCCGAGTCGTCGTACTCGCGCTCCGCGTCCAGTTCCAACTGCGCGAGGTACTCTTCCATGATGGAACGCGCGTCGTCCAGATGTTCCTGCGGAACGAACACTTCGCCCCATGCGTCGCCGCGCACGATGCTCGGCAACCCGTACGCCGGGATCGTGTGCTCTTCCAATCGCGCGGGGATGTCGCTCGCCTCCAACACGCCCATCAGCATCACCGCCGCGACCTGGTGCGGCACGCCCGTCAGCGACGTCCATCGAATCAGTTCCACATTCGTCGTCATGTCCACGTTCCTTTTTGGCGACAGGCTGGATTGACAATCGGCGCAGACGACGACACCTTGTCGGTACTCCGCGCCGCAATGGGGACAGATCGGCATCGACCTCGCCTCAGCGTAACACCATGTCTTTGCTTGAGCGTTATTATACCGAGTTCCCCATGGTCAAGAAAGGGATCGGGACGCAGTCCCGCGCGAGTCCCCGCGTCGCGGTTGTTTGCGCCGCCGTGTCTGGACTACACTTATCGGGCTGATCCGTCTGTTTTCCCCCGTTAAGCCTCCTGGAAAGTCGAGAATCGTTCGGTGCGACTCATCACCCGGTATGTATTAACGGAATTCCTGCTCTACTTCTTCCTTGCGTTGGTTGCCTCGACTTCCATCCTCGTTCTTCGCCATATCTTCCTGCTGACGAAACTGTTCGTCCGCAAAGACGTGAACCTGATGTACATGGTCGAACTGATCCTGTACGCCCTGCCGAACATTCTGTCGCTGACGATTCCGATTGCGGTGTTGGCGGGTTTCCTGATGGTGTTGGGGCAGTTCGCCTTCACGGGCGAAGTGACGGCGATTCAGGCGAGCGGCGTCGGGATGCACCAACTGTTGCCGCCGATTCTGACGGTCGGCGTCGCGTTTTTCGTGTTCGATTTCTGGATGATGAA
Source organism: Candidatus Poribacteria bacterium (assembly GCA_027625215.1). GTDB lineage: Bacteria > Poribacteria > WGA-4E > JAQBWJ01. The sequence continues at coordinate 1,666 of JAQBWJ010000258.1, read as the reverse complement.
CGTTGCGATGCCTTGGGGAAACACGGAGTACGTCAACCTCCGAAACGACATTCAACGTCAAAACCCCGCCGTTATCCTCGAACCGGATACGGTGATGCGCGACTTGGAACAGCACGAAATCCTCTGGTTTTTCGACCGGATCGAACCGACGACGGAGAACCTCCTGAGCGTCCGCCTTTGGGAACGGTACCGCAGCGGCAAACCCCGCTTCGTGATGGCGGAATACGGCGTACTCGGCATGACGGACGGACGCGGCGCGTTGACGCTCTATAACGGCGTCTCCTATGAACGCGACCCGCAGCGCGACGAGGGCGTCACGAAGACGGCGTTCCAGACGGAAACGCTCTACGTGCCCCTCAACGAAGACATCACTCGCAACGAATATACGATGGGACGTTCCTATCGCGCGATGAATCAGAGCGAACTCGCTGAGGAGATTCGAGCGCGCAAGTCGCGTTTGTTGACGGAAACGTCCGAACTCTCGCAAAACCTTTACCGTCAGAATATCGCGCGCGCGACGTACGAATGGCACAAAAAGTTGGCGATCCCGTTCGCGTGCATCGCGTTTGCGCTGGTGAGCCTGCCGCTCGGCGTGATGATTCGACGCAGCGGGTTCATGGTCGGGATGATCGTCGGGCTGCCGCTCATCATCGTCTTTTACACGATTGAGCGCGTCGCGGACACGTTGAGCGTGCGCGGACACCTGAGCGCGGCGCTTGGTCCCTGGTTGCCGAGCGTCCCGATTGTGCTGTTGGGCGGGGTACTGCTGTATCGGATGTTGAAACGATGATGGTCGATCTGATTCTTTTCGTCATCGCGCCCTGCGTTCTCCTGACGTTGGGCGTTCGATACTTCCCGATGCCGATCCGCGACCGCTATATCCTGAGCAAGTACGCGACGTTGTTCTTCATCGCGTTCGCCCTGCAAGTGGCGTTGATCCTGCTCGTGCGACTGGGAGACAAAGAACTCGGCACGATCTTCGACGACTCCCGCCCGATCATGGAAAGCGTCATGATCTTCTTGTACAACGCGCCGCGTCGCATCCTCGAGGTCGTCCCGGCGGCGGGGATCATGGGGTCGTTCTTCGCCATCGGCAGCCTGACCCGCTCAAACGAACTGACCGCTCTCCGCGCGACGGGGACGAACATCTACCGTATGGTGATGCCGATCTTTCTGTTCACGTTCGGCGTCTGCCTCATCACGCTTTGTTTTGTCGACCGGATCGTCGCGCCCGCCACCGCCGAAGCGAAACGGTTGGAACGCGACCAAGCCTACGAAGCCGACCGCGAAATCGTCTTCCGCGAGGCGTCCGGCGCGTTGGTGTTCATCCAACACCTCGATCTGCCGCGCAAGACGGCGCGCAACGTCACGTTCTACGAAATGAACGGCGGTCGGCTCGAACGGGAAGTGTTCGCGCCGCAAGCGACGTGGGACGAATCGCTATGGGTCTTGAAGCAGGGGTGGACGCGCCGTTTCGACGGCGTGGGCGTCCAGTACGAGCGGTTCGGCTCGTTGAATCGACGGTTGGACGCCGACCCGCGCATTCTAGTCGCCACCGCGAACGATCCGGCGACGATGACCTTCACGGAACTGACGCGGGTGATGGAGTTCAAGCGACGCGCGGGTCAGTCGGTTCGGAAGGAGGTCGTGCAGTACCAACACAGTA
>JAQBWJ010000257.1 GCA_027625215.1 Candidatus Poribacteria bacterium | reverse complement strand
CCAACACGAGGTCGACAATGTTCACGATGCCGCCGCTGTTGATATCCGGCGACGGAGCCGGGAAGGGACCCGACTGCATAAACTTCTGCGCGACGATCACGAGATCGAGCAGGTTGATGTCGTCGTCCGCATTCACATCCGTCCCGCGACGTTCGGACGGGATCGCGTTCGCGTTGAAGATGCCCAACACCTCCGAACGGTTCGGCAGATTGCGGTTCACCCACTCCGTTCTTACCTTGAGGATCGACAGCGGGTTCGTTTCATCGAATATCTGCCAGATGCGGGCGAAGTTTTGCTCACCGACGGTAACGGGGTCGTCATCCACGCCGGGGGTCAGGTCTTTGCTGGACGGCGTGTCGATGATATCCCACAAGATGCTCGCCACCGCGCCCTCGACAATTTCGCCGCGCGTGTTTGATCCTCTGCCGTCGCTGCGACCCGTCCACCACTTGTTGTTCTCGACGTTCGGCTCGTTCGCGTTGCTGAAGGAACGCAGGTTGAGCGCGTCGTCGTCAACGACGGCTTCCATCCACTCCGCCCACCCTTCGCTCAACGCGAAGCCCTCATCCGAAACCGTGTGAAGCGAATGGGGGTTCGGCAGATCGTCTGCGACGCCGGTCCATTGCGGGATTCGACTCGCCCGCCCGTCCGCGAGAGTCGTCATACAGGCGTGAGCGTATTCGTGAAGCAGGGGACCGCGCCGCGTTCGATGATCGAACAGGACGTTGATCTCTTCAGCGATCACCTGATCGTTTCGGAACGTGTAGCCGTAGAATGTGCCGCCCTTCGAGGTGGGAAACAGCACGCGGATTCTCGGTCGGGTGAAGTTGACGGTGCGGGACAAGAAATCGCGTTCGTCCAACATCACGTTGAAGACATGCCCCACCATGTGGCTCGCCTCACCGAACGCCCATTGCAACGTCAGATCAACCGTCTGCCCGGCGGCGGCATTCATGAGCTCCGTTTGCCGTCGGTAGAGCGTCTGGTTGCTGTCGGTCAGTTCAATCGTTTGGTTGGTCAGCGATGCCCTGACGCGGAACCGCCGCGTCTGTCCGTTGTTCGTCGCCAAGATCGGGGTGAACGCGAACCGTCCGTCGGCGCTGGTCCGAGTCGATTCGCGCGTCTGCTCGACGGTGAACGGCCCGGACGGCACTTCCTCGACCAACTCGACCGTCGCGTCGCGCACAGGCTCTTGAAACCCGGTATTGTCGTCGTGGTAGGTGAATCGCCCTGTGTACTCGACTTCGTTCGCCAACACGGTCGCGGCACGCATCCTCACCTCTTTGTCGAGCGGTGGCATCGTCGCTTCGTCGTAGGCGAAGGCATCAGGCGTGGTGGTCGTCCCGTCCGCTTCAACGCGCAGGTATCGGACGAACGATTCGGTGCGCCCGTATCCGTTGAGCGGCGTCACGACGGCGACGATTTGATAACTGCCGGGTCGGTCGGCGCGGATTGCGATGGAATCGGCGAGCGCATCGGTCGCCGTCGCGTAGACCTGCGCGCGAACGTGTCCATCGCCTTCGGTACCGATGGGTACTTGCCATTCGACCTTAGCGGGAATTGGGCTCCCGTCGCGCGACCGCAGACGCAGTTGGTACGTCCCGAATCGGGTCATCGTCGGCGTCGAGAGGACTTCGATCCGCCCCTCAAACAGGCGCAGGTCGTCCCAATAACAGTGGGTTTGAACGAATGAAGAATCGGCGCGCGCGATGGACGCGATCATGGACAGGATAGCGAACAGGGCGAGCGCGTTCGGTCGTGTCATTATCTTCTCCGTCGAAACGTCGGCAACTACCGACTACTCATAACGTTCCGGTGATTGCCGAAGTTCGCATACGTCATGTCAATCGGATGGAGGAGCGGCGGGGTTCCGGCACGAAGTCGCGCGTCACCAACCATTCCACCGTGCGGCGCATCGCTTCGTCCGCCTCCAAATAGCGATATCCGAGTTCGCGTTTGGCTTTTTCGGATGAGATGAACATGTACCGTCCGCCGAAATCGTGCGCCAACTCGCGCGACACGAGCGGCGGCTTCCCTGTGAACGATGAGACCGCGTCCAACATCATCCCCATCAATGAGGCGACGGGTGTCGGGACCTTCATTCCCGCCTTCGGGAGCCCCGTCATCTGAGACAACGCGGCGTACATCTCCCGCAGGCTCAGGTTGCCGCCGCCGAGCAGATACCGTTCGCCGGGCGTTCCCCGTTCTTCTGCGAGAACCGCGCCGTTCGCCACGTCCTCTGCGTCCACGAAACTGAATCCGGTGTCGAAAACGGCGGGCGCGCCTTTCGTCAGATAGTCGAGGATAAAATCGGTGGAGGGCGTCGTGTGCGTGAAGTGCATCCCGATGATCGCGCCGGGATTGACGACGACGATAGGCAGCCCCGTCTTGAGGTGAAACTCGAGGGCGTGCCGCTCCGCGAGACATTTCGCGCGGAGATACGCTCCCCGCGAGTGTGTGTTGAACTGAGACTCATCAACACATTTTGACGGATCGGACACAAACCCTACCGTGCCGACGGTGCTGATGTAGACAACCTTATCGACACCCGCCTTTCGAGCCGCCTCAAGCGTGTTTCGGCTGCCCTCGACGGTCGGGCGAATGATGTCGTCCGAATCCTTCGACCACATGCGATAAATCGCCGCCGCGTGATAGACGACATCGCACCCTTTCATTGCGGCGACGAGAGAGTCCGCATCCATGATGTCGCCGACGGCGAACTCGACGCCGAGCGGTTCCAGCAGGTCGCGGGGGCTGGACTCTCTCACCAACGCGCGGACTTCGCGTCCCTGTTGGACGAGCGAGCGCGTGATATTCGCGCCGAGATGACCCGCCGCGCCCGTAACCAGGACTTTCACGCGGACTCCTCGCGTTGAGATGAGACGGCAAGATGGTTGTCGATGGGCGGACTCGTTTAGGTCCCCAACGAGTGAAAGTGTAGCATCGGATGGACGATTGCCCAACCCGCCCCGTCCGGTTGTTGGTCGCGTCCGTCGAGTGGTATAGTGCGCGACGACGCAAACGTGTGCGTTTAAGGCGGCGGTGTTTGGTAGGAGAGCACAAAACAATGCTTGACGAATCGACGCGAGACGAAAATCACCCGGAACGGGATGGACCCGCTTGGGAGTGCCCTCACGTCGACGGGTCGCTCGCCGCGATTCGCCAGACAGCCGTCGAGGTGTTGTTGCGTCCGGCGGAGTCGTTTCGGCGGATGCGCGTCACAGGCGGCACGGTGCGCCCACTCCTGTTTTACGCGGTGATGATGCTCGTCTCAACCGCGCTCTATTCGATTGTGTCAAGTTTCACGTCGGGCATGGTCAACTCGTTCATCAACACGCTCACGGGGTCACACCTCCCGTTGCGGCAAGGTATTGGGGAAACGGTCGCGGCGAGCGCGTGTATGGCGGTGTGTTTCGTGCCGATGGTCTACGTGTTCTCCGGTGTCAACCATCTGTTCGTGATGCTCGTCGGGGCGGGAAAGAACGGCTACGAAGCGACGTTCCGCGTGATGGCGTACACGGGCGGGAGCATCGCGCTGTTGTCGTGGATTCCCTGCGTCGGGTTGATTGCGATTGTCTGGGCGAGCGCGCTCCAAATCATTGGTATTCGAGAGGCGCACGAAACGACGACCGCGCGGGCGATGATCGCGTTTCTGATCCCTCTGACGCTCGCGTTCATCGTCGCATCGGCGTTGGCGGCGTTCTGGATTACCATGTTGGGCGGGACGCTCGGCAACTTCGGCGAGCCGTTCCCGACTAATGAGATATGAACGTTTCGGCGTCCGTCAACATCGCGCCGTAAGCGTCTCCGGCGATCTCCTCGAACCCGTCGCCGTACCGCACCCGCCCCGCCTCCGCGTGTTGAACGATCTGCGGGAAATAGCGGGCGGCGGATTCGTGGTTTTCCAGTCGCAACCACGTCACGCCGATTAGGTACAGTCGGATCACCTGCACATCCGCATTGATATCGTCCACCTCGTTCGACCAGTCACGGATTTCGGGGAGCGCATCCATCGCGCGAAACCGCATCACGATATCCGTTTGATCTCGACCGTCGAACAGTTGCCGCGCAAGCGCGAACTTCATCGCAAGGCGGTCCCACGCGCGACCGTCCGGCGCGTCGCCAAGCGACTGCTGCGCCGATTCGAGCCGGGCTTGCAGCGCCTCCATCTTTTCGATGCCGATCTCGTCGGCGTCTTCGATGGCGGTCAGGAGCAGGTCGGTCAGGTCCTGTTCCATTGAGGGAAATCGGTCGGAGCGGCGCAGGGCGAACGTGATCAACACGTCGGTGAACCGTTCCGTCGAGGCGATCTCGTCCAACCGCGAGTAGCGCTTGAACGGCGTTTCGCCCAAGTCCGACACGGCGCGCGCAAACCACGCCATCGCCGTCAACGCGACCAAAAACCCGATCCCGCCGATGATCGACCGCGCGTTCATTCGTCGTTCCCTTCCCCGGAAGAGAGTCGCCGTGTGCGGTTCTCGTCGAGCCGTTTGGACATGCGGTCCATGTCGAGCGTCACGTCGGCGAGCATCTCGCGCGGGTCGTCCACGCTTGATTGAACCCCGCCGAGTTGTTGGCGCAACTCGTCCAACTTCTGTTCGAGGGCGCGACGGTTCACGCGGCGCAGTTTTTCGCCGCCGTTCGTCGTGCCCATGAAGATGCCGAACAGCGCGACCGCCGTCACACCGAGAATGAGCGCCAAGAAGACTTCGCCCACCATGTTGTTACGCCGCCTTCAACGTTTCGTGGATGCAGAGTCGCAGGATGTGGTTCAACACAAGATGCACGTCTTCCACAACGCCGTAGTCGTGGCTGTCCACGACGAACGCGATATCGACCATCCCGGCGAGTTTGCCGCCACCGAAGCCAACCGCGCCGACCGTCTTACAACCGATATCGTTCGCGTACCGAATCCCGCGCAGCACGTTCTCCGAGT
>JAQBWJ010000256.1 GCA_027625215.1 Candidatus Poribacteria bacterium | reverse complement strand
CTCCGCGCGTTGTTCGATGAGGCACAGAAGAATCGATTTGAGGCATCCTTGTCGAAGGCACTTCAGTGACATCGCCCGGCGGGCGCGTCCGCCGGATTCACCCGATGAGTATGGACGGCACAGAGATGCTGCTGTAACCTTTCGGCATATCGTCGACGACACCTCACGGGATGGGGAAGGAACTACGCGCCCACCGAACTCTTTCAGGCAAAATGTATGACATCCGGAACCGTCAACATCCGACTTCGACCCATCCGAATCGCTTTCCTGGTCGATCCCGCCGATCGGCACGGCATTTTGGAAGCGATCTCGATCAATTCGTTTCTCTGGGGAGGACGACACAATCCGATCATCCCCGCGTATACGGGAACGCCACGGCGCTGGGCGGACGGACCCATGAAAGCGCCATCCGCGCGAACGATCGTGGAGGGATACTTGAAGGCGTTCGATCCCGATTTTGTTGCGCCGATCGGCGACCGAACCGCCGAAGCATACGATCTCGGCGGACGGCGCGTCATCCCGAGCGCGGCAATTCTCGAAGAGGTCGAGGAGGACGGCACACCCCGATTCGGTATCGGGATGTTCGAGATCCTGAACTTTTTCGTGGAGACCGAACTGAAGTTCGAACGTCGAAAGCCGCTGCGCATCGTGTTCCCGCAACCCGCTCAGCGGTATGAGCCTTTCATGGCGGCTCTCTACGGTTGTCTGCCGGAACGACTCAAAGAGGCTGCGTTGCGCCGATTCGATGACACGATGGCTGTGGAGACGCCCGGCGCCTCGATCGGCAACTATCTGAACTGGTTCAATGCAGATACCGTTTTCCCACTCCGTCTCGCAACTCACGGCATTGAAGCGGTCGGCGGCGCAGGCACGGAACGAACGGTCTTCTTCATGGATGCAAGCAGCACGCTGGATGTCCTCGACTTCTGGAATCTACGGGCGCTTGGATGGCGCGTGTTGCCCGTCCCCAAACAGCGCGCCGACGACCAAATCGTCCGGCAGCGTGTTGTCGACCTGATCGAGCGCGCTCACCGACCGATGCGCCACAACCCGGAGATTTACACGCGCGCAACCGTCATGAAGAGCAGATCGACCACCGCCGGTGAAGTGGAGGCGTTCGCACGGTCGTTGAACGTCCCCGTGGGACCGGACGGCAGCAAATACGTTCTCCAACACTGGTACCCACGGATTTGGGACGATTGGGCGCGCGACAAGGATGGAGTGGGCGGCGTAAGACTCGAAGCGGGCTCCGTCGAACACGATGTCGTGTCCGACGCCTCAAACCTGACGCTGCGCACCGTCGATCCGCCGTTCGCGTTCCGATTCGGCGGGCACGGCGAACCGCGCTTCGCGAATGAAATCCGGTATCGACTGTATGGTCAAGATCCCCTTCCCGCCGATGTGATCCCGCAGGGAGACGAGAGGTTCGTCCACGCGATCGGCGGCATGGGATTGCGCGAATGGCGGTCTTCCGCGACTGCTTTGGTCTACCTCTCGAACCACGTGGATTGGCAGGTTCGTGCGCCGACGCCCGACGCGCGCGCCATCTGGAGTGCGTGGTTAACCGCCAAAGGCATGAAAAACGTCACCTCTTCCGCCGCCGGACGGATCGCTCACCAGATGGTGAAACACTTGGGCGGCACAATCGGAATCTCGACATTGGCAATGGAAGGGATCGTCAAGCTCTTGACTCAGGATCTCGGCGCGCCGAAACAGCGCCGGGACGACGACCTCACGGGCTCGCCTGAAGACAACATGCGAACGGTCAACTATGAAGATCTTCGCGGTAAGGTCTTGAGAATCCTCAATCCGTCGGACGGCGTTCGACCGGATCCCGATCGATTGATTGAGCGCCTGATCGAAGCGAACATGGTCCGATTGGGGATTTCGACGAAGTGTTCGGTGTGCGGACAGTCTTCGTGGTATTCCATCGATGGTTTTACATACGTGGTGCGGTGTCCGAAGTGCCTCGCGGAATTTTCCATTCCGGCGCACGCGCCGAAGGAGATGAAGTGGGCGTACCGGTCGTTCGGTCCGTTCAGTCTGACCGGCAGTTCCTATGGCGCATACTCCGTCCTCCTGTGTCTGCGGTTCTTCGAGCACCTTCTGCACGGGGCGATCACGCCATTCGCGGGTTTTGAGGCTGAGATAGACGGCAGGGAGATTGAGACGGACTTGGGTCTGTTCTTTCAGGAGTCGCGATTCGGGAAGTCCCGGACGGAAACGATCTTCGCGGAGTGCAAATCGTTCAATCGGTTCGAGAAACGGGATACCGAACGGATGCGGTTTCTCGGTTCACGGTTTCCGACCGCTACGTTGGTCTTCGCGACGCTGAACAAGTCCCTCACGTCGGACGAAAAGCGGCTGTTGTCGCCCATCGTCAATCAATGCAGACGGGCGCGCGCGGCGGGACGTCCCTCCAACACGATACTGCTTCTGACCGGCACGGAGCTCTTCGCGGACTTGGGACCGCCTCACTGCTGGCAAGATGTCGACGGGCCTCGGCGACGTTTTGAGAACGCATATCTACGTCTCGACGAAGGCCTCGCCGATTTATGCGATGTCACGCAGCAGCTCTACCTGGACATGGACTCGTGGCACGATTGGCATGAGAGTCGGAGCGACTAAGGACAAAACGGTGACAGCGTCATCCCGGAGAACGGCTCGCTGACGACCCCTCCCACCATCATCTTCGTGTAGAACGTGTGTCGCGGCAGGTTCGCCAAATCCTCTCGCCGGAAGGTCGGCTCAAACTCCTTCTCCAAGTATTCCGCGTCTTCCGCGCTCACCTGAAAACAGACCAGCGTTCCCACGTTCCCGAAGACGGCGTGCCGCACGTCGTCGTCCAGCTGTCCGAGCGTCTGGTGGCTCAGCGTGATCGACAGCCCGTACTTCCGCGCCTCCGAGAGCATCCCGGCGAAACTCGTCGTCGCGAAGTTCTGAAACTCGTCGACGTAGAGATAAAACGGCTTGCGTTGCGGTTCCGACACGTTCGACCGGCTGAGCGTCGCCATCTCGATCTGCGAGAGGATCAGCGCCCCGAGCAACGAACTCGAATCCTCTCCCAACGCGCCTTTCGCCAGATTCGCGAGGAACACCTTCCGCCCGTCCATCATCGGACGGAACTGCAGCCGGTTCTCCTTCTGCTGGAACAGATACCGGAGAGATGGGTTGGCAAGGAAACCGCCGACCTTGTTCAGGATCGGCGAGACCGCCTCGTTCTGGAACCGGTTCGCGTATTTGGCGAATTCGTCCTCGAAGAACGCCCTCACCTGCGTGTCCTCGACGTAGCAGAGGACGCGCTGCCGGAACGCCTTTTCGAGCAAGATGCGCGGCACGTCGAGCAGCGTCGCGTCCGGGTAGGAGAGCAGCGCCAACAGTGTATAGCGAAGAATGTGCTCCATGCGCGGACCCCACGAGTCGCCCCAGACCTTCTTCATCGCCGACAGGATGCCGGAGGCGATGAGATACCGGTGCGCGTAATGGTCTTTCAGGATGTTGAAGGGAATCGCGCTGCGGACGTTCGTCGGGTCGAAGTAGAGAAGATCGTCCGTCCGCTCCTTCGGGACGCGGCGTAATACGCTCCGCACGAGATCGCCATGGGGATCGATCACGGCGAGTCCGTGCCCGTCCCGCAGATCGGACGCGATGAGGTGTTCCAGGAGCGTCGATTTCCCGACGCCCGTCTTGCCGATCAGGTGGAGGTGGTAACGGCGATCCGCCCGCCGTATCCCGAATCGCCTTCGTTGGTTCCGCCAGTTCGTCTCGCCGAAGAAACACAAGGTGTTCACGAGGTTCAGGATACGTCTGACAGCGTTGACGGACGAGAACGGAGAACCTCCCCGACCCGCGAAGTTCTCCCTTCTGGTACGCCCGCTTCCCTTCCCTCATGATGGAATCCTCGATCCTTGACAACCTACGGTTGCGAAAACCCCCGAACGCGAAAGGAAATCCCCCGTGTCCCAACTCTCCGATCCGACCCCGGAACGATCCGATGCCGCCTCCGTCGAGGAACTGTTCGGAGAACCGATCCACGTCTACACGCGCCGACAGGCGATCGAGGACGGCATCCTCAAACCCGTCGCGAGAACCTTCACCGTGGACGGCGAGCCGATCACGATCTGCTTCACCGCAAACCTGTTCACCGACTTCACCGACGAGGAACGACGCGTCGCCCTCATCTCGGACGGACTGATCGCCCTCGCGCAACATGACGAAGAAGACGACGCCTATCGCCGTCTCCGCGTTCTCCGCGCCGAGACGATCTGGGTCATCTGGGACGGCGACGGGATCACCTTCCTGTACCCCTCCGACTACTGATGGGAGCGCGTCATGTCTCTCACCGAGAGCATCCGCGACTTCCTCGACGAATACGACGCCGTCGAAGAGTTCGACGACTACGAACAGGAATCGTCATTTCTGCGCGACGCCGTCCGTCTGCTCCGGCAGGTCCGCGAGCGGCTGAGTCGCAGCGATCATCCCGACCACGAATCCGACGGAGGACTTCGCATGTGAACACCTATCCCTATCACGTCCAACCCCGCCTGTTCGAGGCGCGCAAACTCTACCATCCCGAAACGCTGACCACCCCGAAGCAACTCTACAACCTCGTGCGCGAACCCCTCGAAGACGCGGAACAGGAACACCTGCTCGTCGTCTGTCTGACGGCGAAGGCGTCCCTCGTGACGGTCGAGTGCGTCAGCAAAGGCACGCTCACCTGCACGATGATGCACCCGCGCGACGTATTCCGCACCGCGATCCGCGAGAACGCTTCTGCAATCGCCCTCGCTCACAATCACCCGTCCGGCGACCCGGAGCCGTCGAGAGAAGACCTCAGCGGCACGGAGCGGATCGTCCGAGCCGGACGACTGCTCGACGTCGCCGTCGTCGATCACCTCATCATCGGGCGCAACGCCTACATCTCGCTTGCCGAATCCCGTCCCGACCTGTTCCGATAGGAGGATATCCGATGGA
>JAQBWJ010000255.1 GCA_027625215.1 Candidatus Poribacteria bacterium | reverse complement strand
TTCATCGCGCGCATCGATCCGGCGACGTTGGAGATCATCGGCTACCCCGTGCGCTACACGTTCGACCCGGCGTGCGACCGCTTCCCCGATGTGTACGTGACGCCCGCCGCGCTCGGCACGCATCAGGGCGAAGCGCCGTTCACCGTCGAATTGAAGGCGAAGGACATGACGGGACGATGGACGTGGGACTTCGGCGACGGGACAACCAACGAGGCGTCCGTCGGGAAGCACACGTACCGAGAAGGCGGCTCCTACCGCGTCACCGCGAAACAGGGCGAGAAAACCTATCGGGGGACGGTGCGGGTCGAGCCCGGAATGGCTCCAAAGCCCTTGACGGCAGGGGTGCGGAACGAACGCGAACTCGTCGTTACATTCAATGAACCCGTGCAGTTCGACAAACTGAAACTCTCGTTGGATTCTGGCGCGAAGGTGGAGTCGTGGCGTGCTGGGTCGGACGGGCAGACGCTCATCGTCTCGTTGGCAGGCAAACCCGCCGAAAAGGACGCGCTGACCATCGACGGCGTTTATGATCGCGCCCAGTCGCCTCATCGTATGGAACGCCAAAAGATCGACTTGAAGATCGGCGCATGGCCCCATTCGCCGGACGGGCTCGTGTTTCTGTGGGAATCAGGGAACCTGTCGAACCTCGTCCTCGACCCGTCGAGTGGCTCGATGCGTTCGTACGCGGTGAAGCCTCGCGGCAAGGCTCATTACGACCGCTTTTACACAATGCAGGTCGCCGGCGGCGCATACGTGGCGGACGACGCGAACCAGAATCTGCTGAACGAACTCAAGAAGTCGAACGCGCTCACCATTGAGGCGACGATCACGACGGACAGCCTGTCGCAAGAGGGCCCGGCGCGGATCGTCTCGTTTTCAACAAACGGCAACGCGCGGAACTTCACCCTCGGGCAACAAGGGTCGCAACTCGTCATACGCCTGAGAACGCCGCAAACGGGCGACAACGGCACGAACCCCGAAGCGACGCTGTTCGCCATTGAAGCGGGCACGCCGACTCACGTCGTCGTGACATATACGCCGGGTAAATTGGTTGCCTACAAAAACGGCGTGAAGGTCGTCGAGTCGAACTCGGTGACGGGCGATTTCCGAAACTGGTCGGCGCAACACCTCGTCTTCGGCGACGAGTATCAGGACGACCGCGACTGGCACGGTTCCATCGAAGGTGTGGCGATCTACAACCGCGCGTTGGACGCGAACGAGGCGCGACTCAACTACGAGAACTATCAGGTGATCGTCAACGGGCGACTGCCCCTGCCTCGCGTCGAGGTGGAAGGAAAACTCGTCGCGCGGTCTGACGTGCCTTCGCTGGAACAGATCAACCCGTACCGCGAGGCGCTCGTCGTCTATGAGTACGAGGTGGACAAGGTGTTCTTTGGGAATCCTACAGTCCATAAGGTGCGGGTCGCGCACTGGGCGATTCTGGACGGTGAGACGCAGTCGGTCGGCAACTTGAAGCCGGGCGCGACGGCGCATCTTGTGTTGGAGCCGTTCGAGGAGAACCCGCAGTTGGAGCAGTTCTACATCTCCGACACGCTTGACTTCGATCTCGACACGCCGCTGTTTTACGCCGTCGCGCAGTAGCGTCGCTCCCCCGTTGCCTGAACGCGCGTCGATGTTATAATCGGGCGCGGAAAGGGGACGTTCTCATGCCTCAAAAAACGGTCGGAATCGTCGGCACGCTCGACACGAAGGGCGACGAGTTCCGCTTTCTGAAGGAACAAGTCGAATCGCACGGGGTCAACACGCTCGTCATCAACGCGGGAATCAACGGAGAACCGACGTTTCAGCCGGACGTGGACGCGGCGGCGGTCGCCGAAGCGGGCGGCACGACGCTCCAAGCGTTGCGCGACGCGGGAGATCGCGGCAAGGCGGTTGAGGCGATGGCAAACGGCGTCGCCGTCATCGCGGCGCGGCTTCAGGCGGACGGAAAGATCGACGGGCTTGTGTCGCTCGGCGGCTCGGCGGGGACGACCATCGGGACGACGGCGATGCTCGCCTTGCCTGTCGGCGTGCCGAAACTGATGGTATCGACGCTCGCGTCGGGGAACGTTCAGCCGTATGTGCGCTCCAAAGATGTCACGATGATGTACTCCGTCGTTGATATCGCCGGGTTGAACGGAATCTCGGAACGCATCATTTCGAACGCCGCCGGAGCGATTGCGGGGATGGTTCAAGCCAAACTGCCCGCGCGCTCCGATGAAAAGCCGTTGATCGCGGCGACGATGTTCGGCGTCACGACGCCTTGCGTCACGAAGGCGAGAGAGATTCTCGAGGCGGCGGGTTACGAAGTGCTCGTGTTCCACGCGACGGGAACGGGCGGCAAGGCGATGGAAGACTTGGTTCGAGGCGGATTCATCAAAGGCGTGCTGGATGTGACGACGACGGAACTCGCGGACGAGTTGGTCGGCGGGGTGTTGTCGGCAGGAGCGGACCGATTGGAAGCGGCGGGCGAGGCGGGCGTTCCCCAAGTCGTGGGACCCGGCGCGCTCGACATGGTGAACTTCGGGACGCCGGACTCCGTGCCGAGTCGGTTCGCCGACCGCTTGTTCTATCAACACAACCCGACCGTCACCCTGATGCGGACGACGGTGGATGAGAAGCGCAAACTCGGCGAGATGATCGGCAGGAAGTTGAGCAAGGCGAAAGGTCCCGTCACGTTCGTCTATCCGAAACGAGGCGTCTCGGCTATCGACAAAGACGGGCAGCCGTTTTATAGCGCGGAAGCGGACGCCGCGTTCATCGCCGCGTTGAAGGCGAATCTCGCGTCGAACGTGACGCTCGTTGAGATGGACAACCATATCAACGACGACGCCGTTGCGACCACAATGGCGGAGACGCTCATCGCGTCGATCAAGGCGACCAATTAGCGAACTGGCATGACGAGAGGAATGCGGCTACCATCCCACTGGCGACACGGTGGGATGGTTTCGCGTACCGTCCCGTCGATGTCAACGAACGCTCGTGAGTCCGCGTTGTTACCCCCGACATGTCGGCGAACCGCGCGACTGCGTCGCCAACGACACCACGAAGAGGCGCCATTCAATCCCATGAGACAAGTCCGCGAACTGATCCGCGAATTGCGCCGCAAGGGGTTTCACGCCATCGGCGTGCTCATCCCGATTGGGTATTATCTCGGATTGAAACTGCCGCTGCCCGGCGCCGACCGGATGTGGCTCACCCAACGCGACGCGACGCTCATTCTCGGCGGGATCACCGCCGCCTATTTCCTGATCGAACTGGTGCGATTGATCGACCCGGACGCCAATCGCTTCATCGTCCGACGGTTCCGGTTTCTGCTGCGTCGGTCGGAAGTGCATACGGTGACGGGAACGGGTTATTTCCTGCTTGGGGCGTTCTTGTCGGTGTGGCTGTTTCGCCCCGTGTTTGCGATTGGGGCGATTCTTTATCTCATTTTCGGAGACTTTCTCGCCGCGTTGGTGGGGAAGGCGATTGGGCGAATCAAGTTGATCGCTCGGAAAAGTCTCGAGGGGAGTCTCGCCTGTTTCACGGTCTGTTTCGTCATTGGGGTTGCGTTGTTTTGGAACGTGACGCCCGATCTGCCGATCACGCTGCAACTCGCCGTCATCGGGGCGATAGCGGCGACGGTCGCCGAGTTGGTTCCGTTGAAGATCAACGATAACCTGACGATGCCGCTTATCTCCGGCGCCGCATTGATGATCGCCGCGCAAACGATCCGCGTCGAGATTCCGTTACCTTGAGCAGGAACTCATCACGAAACGGATCGAGACAAGACCGGGACTCACGGGACGGGAGAAACACGATGAAAACGGTCGATCTGCTACGTAACGGAATGCTGGCGGCGGCGTTCTCCGCGATGCTCGTCGGTTCGTTCGGTTGCCTTGTGGATGTGAACGAGGACGACAACGACGACTTCCCCCCAGCCGCGCCGAGAGGCGTTACGTCGATCAGCGGCGACGAGACGGTGAAGGTCGTGTGGTACGCGAATCAGGAACACGATCTCGCCGGGTACGAAATCTGGCGGAGCGAGCAACGCAACTCCGGCTACCGCAAACTGACAACGGTCAGCCCCTTTGCGACGGATTACGACGACCGCGATGTCGAAAACGGACGCACCTACTTTTATGGGGTACTCGCGTTCGACGATGACGGCAATGAAAGCGAACTCAGCCCCGAAACGGTTGAGGACACGCCTCGACCCGAAGGACGAGACCTGACGTTGTTCGATTTCCGCTTTCGCGCGGAACGTTCGGGCTTGACGTTCGCCGATGCGCTTCGCGGCGCGGTCGATTGGGACCGAGACGGCGACGACTTTCTCGACCGCGACGTGGACATCTATTACGGGTTCGACGGCGAACGCGGCACGACCTACATCTACTCCGACCACGAAGACCTGTTCATGCAGGACTTGGGCTTCCATAGCCGGATGGATGAAGTGGATGTCGCCCCGTCAGAAGGCTACACGATCTTTTCGGTCGAGGCGTTGCCGGGTCACGTCTACGCATTCTTCACCCCCGACGGACACTACGCGAAGATACGGGTCAGCCGCGTCAACCCGGACGAGATCACGTTCGACTGGGCGTATCAGTTGCAGCGCGAGAATACCGATTTGGCGCCGTCGAAGCGCCTGATTCCGATTACGCGCGGCATCCCCGCGAATAAGGATCGCTGATCATGCGGCGTTTCGGCGTTCGAGTTCTTTCCATCATTGCGGCGACTTGTTTGATCGCGGCGGGCGTGTTCGGCTTCACCCGGGTACGGGCGTTGCACGACGCGCCCGCCGTCGCCGCGTCGCCCATTCGGGTCGGGGAAGAGCTCGTTTACGACGTCAGCCTGTGGAGCATCGGCGCGGGCTCGCAGACGTTGCGCGTGACGGAAGCGACAACCCACGACGGCGTTGCGACGTGGAGGCTTCAGTCGGAGGCGAGTCCGTCGTCGATGCTGTCGCGCCTCTATCACTTCCGCGACTTCACGGAATCGCTC
>JAQBWJ010000254.1 GCA_027625215.1 Candidatus Poribacteria bacterium | reverse complement strand
TGTTGAGACCCACCAAGGATACGCCACCTGATTCAATTCGCCCATACACAACTTTCGATCATATCTCGACACTATACGGTTACATGTCGATGCGCCCGTACGTCGCAATCGATTCCGTCATCTCATTGATCGATCAGTGCCGACGGTATCACGGCAATTTCACCCTGTTATGGCACAACAACACCTGCGCGTCTCGCACGCTGCGGTCGCTGTTCAAAGACATCGTCGCCATCGCCTCGTGATCCCTTCATGGCACCTCGACAGCGGCCCCGTCGCATGCCGTCGCATGAAACGTATCCCGTCTCACCCACCGAAAGACTCCTTACTCCCTCTTATTACCCACACGATAAGAATCTTAGGATTTATTCGGTTGAGCACAGCCCGATAGTCGGCTGAGTCAGGTATTGTCGGATCGCCTCTCGGACAATTTGGGACTTGGCAGGGTCATTTCATGAACGGCTGATCCCCAGCCATTCCAATGCTCGTTGTGGGTGAGCGGCGATTTCGCGGTTGGCTTGTGCGATGTTGTGCCTCCCATGACGACGACACAGCGCGATCGCCACGTTGCGGAGGGTTCCCATGTTGTGTGGGGCGTTGCCACAGCGGACTTGGCTGCGATCCTCGTCGTAGGTCACATCGCGTACGCGATGGATTCCGTTCTCAATGAACCAATGCCCGCGCCGATAGCCCAACAATGCGGACGCATCGGCTTGACCCGGCGATAGACTGGTGAACCCGTATTCGACTTCATGCGAGCGTTTTTCTGTCTTCAAGACCGTGACCTCGCGTTCCAACCGATAGACCTGTTGAAGTCCCGGCCAGTCGAAATAATCGGAAAGGCTTTCGTCTCCCCAGTCGTCCGTTTCGCTCATCGCTGTCAGCCGCCGTACTTCCACACGACCGCGATTTTTCTCGACGGTTTCCGCCGATGAGAGCGACACCGGTGACGCCCCGAGTTGGCGAAACAACAGACGGAGTTCCTTGTGTGCCCCCTCATGGTTGCCTTTGACGGGCATCACGTACTCGCCCTTGTGTTCGAGGATCGTCTCGGCAATGCGGTGCTGCGTCAACAGCGCGTCCATCGTCACGACGCGATTCTGTAAACGGAGCCGTCCCAACAGGTCGGTCGCCACCGGAATCTCGTTGGTCTTGTCGTCCACCGCCGCCTCGCCCAACGTCAAACCCAGCTCATGGAACACGGCGGTCAGGACGTGACAGCCTTGCCCGCCCCGTTTGCGACTGCCCCGATACGTTTTCCCGTCCACCGCCAGCGCCGCCGGACAAGAAGCCGATTCCTCCGGTTGTATCCACGCCTCCGCCCATCGTTGAATCACCCAGACCAATGCCTGCCAATCCAGATGGATAAACAACCGACAGAACGTCGCCGCACACGGCATCTTGGATTGCCGATAGCCCAAATGAGATGCCAACTCCGGGCGGTGGCGTCCCCACTCGGCGATGGCGACGGGACCCCGGCTGCCGCCCAGCACTCCCAAAATCGAATGAAGCAATAGTGCCTTCAACGGATGGCGCACTTTCGACGCTTGGCGTGGATCGGGTACCTGAGATAGCATCACCCAAAGGGATGGAACCGAACACATGGCGAGGACTCCTGTTGATTTGTCTCGCTATGTTTCCATCCCTTCTTCATTCATGAAATAGCCCTGAGGAGGGCGGTTAAGGATTGACGCCTTTGTTTGGACGGTGTTAGAATCGGCTTGTATCGGACGCGCATCAAGGAGGAACCCCCGTTGCAATCGTCTAAAGCCGTGATTCGGACGCAGATCAAACTGCCGTTTACCGAAGCGATACGGATCAGTTTTCAAAGTCTGAGAATCCGATTCTGGCGTTCCATCATCACGACGCTCGGCATCCTGTTCGGGATCGCGTTTCTCGTCGCGGTGCTGACGGGCGGGACGATTCGCACGGCGGTCATCGCGGACGAAGAACAGGTGATCGACGCCTTCGCCGGAGACGCGGAGGTCGGCATTTCGTCGCAGCAGTACTGGCTTGTCATCATGTCGCTCGTCGTGTGCGTCGTCGGCATCTCGAACGCGATGCTGATGTCCGTGACGGAGCGGTTCCGCGAGATCGGCACGATGAAATGTCTCGGCGCGCTCGACCGCTTCATCGTCGTGCTGTTTCTGCTCGAATCCAGTTTACAGGGGCTTGCGGGAGCGATTGCGGGGGCGTTGGTCGGGACGGGGTTCGCGGTGCTCGTGAATCTCAAAGCGTACGGTTGGAAAGTGTTTTATTCGTTCCCATGGTTCGTCGGACCGCCGGAGGCTCCGTTCGGGGTGATCCCCGTCATCATCGGCGGCTGCGTCGTCGGGATGGTGCTCGCGGTGATCGGCGCGGCGGGACCCGCGTTCCGCGCGGCGAAGATGCCCCCCGTCGAAGCGATGCGGGTCGATGCGTAGTTGAACGTTTTTTTCGTGAACCGTATTTAAGAGGGATGCTCCATGACTGAAGCGGTCAACACGCAGGATTTTGTCGTCAGCGTCAAGGCGGTGCACAAAGAGTACCGCATGGGCACCGAAATCGTGCACGCGCTGAACGGCGTCAGCCTCGACATTCGACGCGCCGAGTACCTCTCGTTGATGGGTCCCTCCGGTTCCGGCAAATCGACGCTGTTCAACATGATCGGCGCGCTTGACCAACCGACGAAGGGCAACGTCTACATCGAGGGCGAAGACATGGCGCGGCTCAAGCCGGAACAGTTGGCGTGGATCCGCTGCAACCGCATGGGCTACATCTTCCAATCGTTCAACCTGCTGCCCGTGATGACCGCGCTCGAAAACGTGACGCTGCCGATGATCTTCGCGGGACTGTCCGTCAAACAGCGCAACGAAAAGGGCAAAGCGTTGCTCGACTCGGTCGGATTGGGCGACCGGTTCGACCACCTGCCGACGGAGCTCTCCGGCGGCCAGCAGCAGCGCGTCGCCATCGCCCGCGCGTTGGCGAACGATCCCGACATCATCCTCGCGGACGAACCGACCGCGAACTTGGACACGAAAACAGGACGCGACATCATCGTTCTTCTCAAGGATTTGCAATCGGCGCACCAGGTGACGGTCGTCAGCGCGACCCACGACCTGAAAATGCTCGATGCCTCGGACCGTGTGTGTTACATCCGTGACGGCGAAGTGGAGCAGTTGCGCGAACGGCATGAAATTGACATTCATGTCGGTAGTTTGGAAGAGTAATCCGTTCCATACTCCGAACCGTGTTACGCGAAACCGCTTTCGCACGTCTGAGTACTCAACGACGGTGGATGCCGTTGAAACTACCCGGATGGACGAAGGGAACACACACCCGTGAAATGCGACCGACGTTGCGCCATAGCCGCGCTCTCGTTTTTTCTTACCGCTGCCCTATTACTTCCTTCTTTCGGACAATCGATGAGCGATTCGCCGGAAACCGTGTCGTCCGTTCCGTTGCGCGAGTTGCGAAAGGCGATGAACGAACTCGCCAAGCGCATTGAGGCGACGGGCGTTCACATGGGCGTCGCCGTCGAAGACCTCTCCGGCAAGACGCTGTACGCGCATCGCGGAACGACGCCGTTCGTGCTCGCGTCGAACACGAAACTGTTTACGACGGCGGCGGCGTTGCTGTCGCTTCCCCCCGATTTCCGCTGGCAGACGACCGCCCGGTTGGACGGCGACACGCTCTGGATCATCGGCGGCGGCGACGCGACCTTCCACATCATCAACGGGTTCTCCTACCCCGACCATTTTTTGGATGAAGTCGCCAACGCGCTCAAGGCGGCGAAGAAAACTTCGTTGAAAGAGGTCGTTGTGGACGGGCGGTACTTCGACGAGGAGTTCCAAAGCCCCAATTGGCCCTCCGATCAACTGCGTCGTCGGTACGCGGCTCCGGTGTCGGGACTGCCTTACGCGCGGGGTTTGGTGCGTATCAAGCAGGAGGGCACCTCCGTTTACGTGGCGACGACCTCGCCGTTGGGCACCGCGTCGTCGTTCATCCGCAACGGGTTGCGGCGGCGCGGCATCACCCTGAAAGAGACGCGCATCGCGGGGGTCAATGAGAACGCGCCGGACGACTCGCGCACGATCTACACGCAACCGTCGTCGCTGACGCTCTACGACATCATCCGCGAAACGAACCGCGAGAGCGACAACTACTTGGCGGAACACCTGCTCAAAACGCTCGGCGCGGAGACGCTTCAGGACGGCAGTTTCGACGGGGGCAGTCGCGCGGTGCGTCATGCGCTGGCGATGATCGACGTGTCGTTGACCGGGTACGAGCAGATCGACGGTTCCGGCTTGGCGCGAAAAGCGAGCGGCGGCAACGTCGCCGCGCCGGAGACGATCACGACGTTGTTGCGACGGCTGGCGCAGACGCCTCAAGGTGAAGTGTTCGTCAGTTCGTTGGCGGTCGGCGGGGTGACGGGCACGCTCAAGAATCGGTACTCGAAATCGTCGCTGCAAGGGCATGTCTTTGCGAAGACCGGATATATCGCGGGGTGTGTCGCGTTGTCGGGATATCTTGTCGGGGCGGGCGACCGTTACCTGACGTTCTCGATTCTGGCGAACTACACGGGAGACACCTTCGAACGGCGCGCCGCGATCCGCGACATCCAAGAGCGGATGCTGACGGCGATGATGACCTACACGCAAAGCGTCGAAGATGAATGGGAGCGCCCCGAAGCCCTCGTGAGAGCGTTTTCAGCGGAGTGATGCGCGGATGGTTTGGCGACGATATGTGGAGACGCGACCGGATGAGCTCGCCGCGATGGTGGCGGAGTCGCCCGTCGCGTTTCTGCCGCTTGGGTTGATCGAACATCACGGTTGGCACATGCCCGTCGGGTATGACGGCATCAAGGCGGAGCGGCTTTGCGTCCGCATCGCGGAACGGACGGGCGGGGTGATTCTCCCCGTCATGTGGTGGGGGGCGAACGGCGGTCACGGCGACTTCCTTTGGACGCACTACCAACCTCCGCAAGCCTCCGCGTCGGTCCTGCGAACCACGACGGAACAACTGCTGCGG
>JAQBWJ010000253.1 GCA_027625215.1 Candidatus Poribacteria bacterium | reverse complement strand
AATGCACTGCGAACGGAATACACTTTTGCCGGCGGTTTCGCTCTCCAACTTCGTCTGCCAGAACCGACGAACGGACTCAAGTTCGACAAGAAACGTCTGTCCGACGCGGATCGTCAGAAAGTCCTTCGGCTTCATGCCGGTATCGGCAACGCTCTCGCGCGCCTCCACGGACGATTCGCGGAGGAACCGAACCGCTGCCGCAACGAGCGGATCGCGCGTCTGTTCCGCGCACTCTTCGACCAGAGCCAGATGCGATTGATAGCGCTCCTGAATCTTGTCCTGTTCCATGTCGTCGTCGCCGACCCGTGCCCCGAGGATGAAGTGGGGATCGTCCGCAAATAGGCACGGCGCAACGTTTGAAGAGCGCTTGCGCGTCGGTACGCTGAGCGTCAGGGAATCCGTCTCCGCCATCGGCGGGAGCCACGTCCCGTCTTCGGAGAGTTGAATCACCCATCGCGTCGGCTTCAATTCGTAACCGGAGGGCTGCGTATCGAGTCGATCGTATAACTCGCTCAGTCGGGTGAGGAACATTTATCGCATCCCTTCACGCAGTTCGTACAGTTCCGGCGGTACTCGCAGAACACCATCCTCCAGCGACGCCTCGAAGAAGATCGGGCGATGGCGACCCTTGTCGGGATCGTAGGCGATATCGAACAGCATCGTGCCGAGCGATGCGGTCACGGAAATCGGTGTCTCATTGCCGGACGGCTCCGTGAAGTCGGCGGTGAATTCGCGGCATCCGAAGTACGGTTGATGGAAGCGTTGTCCCCGCGCAACTCGGCGGCGGAACTGATCGCGATATTTCGCCGGATCTTCCTCGACGCCCGGTTTGAGGACCACATCGGCATGGACGACGTAGGCAACGTCGTGAAGCGCGAGCGTATGCCGTTGCGTGCGGTCGTCTTCGGCGAAGTAGACTTCCGAGTCGTTTTTCTCCCATCCCTGAACGGCGCGCGTCGAGAGGACGGAACTCACCTCGTTCCGCAACAGTCCCCAATGACGGATCGGTTTCAACACGTCGATCTGCCGGACGCGCCACTGAAACTCCGGCTTCCAGAAGATCGCTTCGAGGACCCCCCGCGCAGCGGAGGGTGTCATCGTTTCATAGGTGACGCGCTCGACCTTCATCTCCGGTCGGGTGAAGCAGGCGTAGGGTCCCGTCACTTTAACCGCGACGGGCGGCGACAACGTACTCATTCGATATGACCCTCCTGTTGCGGTGCCGCATTCCATCATGTCCATGTTTCAACCCTCGTCGGTTGCCCATTTATAACTTATTCAATCATTTCCATAAATAGTCAATCGACGCAATATTCATATATAATCACGCCGATCATCGACTGTCAACCCATTATTTGCAATTTATATGACGAGATCGCCCGCCCGCCATCCGCGGAGAACAAGCCCGGTTCGCTTGTCGTATTCGCCCTTCCAGACGCGCAGTTCATCGAAGCCGTCCAACGGCGTGTACACCGCGCCAAGTTCCTCCATATGCCAGAGCGTATGCGGGCGCACGTTCACCGTGTACGGCTGCAAATCGCGGAGCGTTCGATAATCGATGAGCTCCGCGAACGTCCATCGTTGACGGAGTTCGTCGAGAAGCGCGCCGATAGGTTCCGGCGCGTACCGTTCCATGACGACAGGGATCGCTTCTTCGTCGATCAAGCGGTACCGGCGTCCGATTTCCGCGAACCGAAGTTCCTGTGCCAGATCGCGGATTTTCTCTTTGTCCTTGTCCTCGATGCCGAAGAAATAGCGAAAGTAGCGGTCGATGATCGCCGGATCGTCGATGCGGGCGGACGAGTCTCCGTCCCAAACCCACTCCGTCGCGGCACTCGCCGCCTTGTAGGAGCCGGGAGGCATCCCGCCGTCTCGGAGGCGGAAGACGTACACATCTCCCGAGTCGCGGTTGCCTTCCCGGTTGCACCGTCCCGCCGCCTGAACGATTCGATCCAACGGCCCGACGGCGCGGTAGACAACAGGGAAATCCAGATCGACACCTGCCTCGACGACCTGCGTGCTGACGACGCGGCACGGTTCGCCCGTTTCCAGTCGGCGTCGGATTTCGGCGAGAACGTCACGACGATGTGCGCCGCAGAGGTTCGTGGAGAGGTGGAAGGTGTCGTTCTCCGCAACCGCATCGGTAAGTGCGAGCGCGTCTCGAATCGTGTTCATCACCACCAAAACTTGCTCGTGCGAATCACAACGTAGAGCGAGTTCCTCCAAGTTCCATTCCTCATTTGGTTGAGGAAGATGATAGACGACGCGCCGAAGACGCTCGAAATGTTCCTCGTAGTTCGGCACGATCTCGCGGGCGTTGTCGATCCCGTCGAATCGTGTTGCCGAGTGGAGCGCGGGTTGAGTCGCGCTCGAAAGGACGACCGAGACACCGTAATCCTCGACGAGAAAGCGGAGCGCTTCGAGCGTCGGTTCCAGAAGATGAACGGGCAGCGTTTGAACCTCATCCAGAATGATGACGGATCGCGCGATTCGATGCAGTTTGCGAATTCGCCGATTCCGCGACGCAAACAGGCTTTCGTAGAACTGGACGCCCGTCGTCACAATGACGGGCGCGTCCCAATTCTCAGCGGCGAGACGTTGACGGAGTTCCTTGAGACTCTCGTCCGGTTCGTTGCCTCCTTCCGGTTCACCGGATGTCACCGCGCTTTGATGTTCGAGAACGGCGTCTTCGCCGAATAGATCGCGGTAGACTTTCGCGTTCTGCTCGATGATGCTCGTATACGGCAGAACAACGATGACACGCTCCATGCCGTACTCTTCCGCGTGGCGCAATGCGAACGCCATCCCGGAGAGCGTCTTGCCGCCTCCGGTCGGAACGGTCAAACGGAAGAATCCGGGATTCTGTCGAGCGGATCGAAGGCACGACTCGTAGACCTCTCGGCGCACTTGGTTGACGTGCGAGTAGGGTGGATCGCCCTGCTTATGCCGCACTTCCACTTCCAACGACGGGAACAGCGATCCGAGAGAAGGTCGGTCGTCGCGCTGGACAGATCGATCGGAATCGAAGTGGCGTTCCGTATCGAGGCAGTCCGCGTCTACCAATGCGGAGTGAAGCATCCGCAGATAGAACGCGACGCGGCGTTGCGTCTCCGGCAGGGGGTTGTTTCGGTCGATGAAGGGAAGGACGGGTCGTCGGTCGCGGATTTCGGGAGGAAAAACGGCGCGCGCCATTTCCAACGCTTCGCAGATGCGCGGCTCCTTCATCTTCCGTTTAACACGGTCTGCCAGTTTCTCTTTATCCTGCAAACCGCCGTGGTGTCCGGCGATCAAAAACGCCAGCAACTCGCACATTTCCATGGCATGAAGCATCCCGACGCTGGAATGATCGGGGCCCTTCGCAGCCGTCGTCTGTGCGAGGTAGGTCTGAAAATCGGGATGAACCTTTCCGGCGTCGTGCCACCAACCGAGCCACTCAGCGAGCGTCGAGGACTCGTCGGGACGAAATTTCATCGCGAACTTCGACGCCAAGTGCGCTACTTCAACGAGATGATCGACTAGAATATGCCATTTGCCGTCGTCGTTCTGAGAATGGGCGACAAGTGCCTCGAGTCTGTTCTTCATAAATAACATTCCTCGCATTGAAGCCACTTCACATTTGTCGATGATCCGCCAACATGGTTTGAACTTCCACCACAATCGTCAAGAGGCAATACACGAAAGCATACAGAAATTGGGGGTTTTTGGTCGATTGAAGCGTTAGTTGACGAGATGGCGAAGATGATGTCTGCCTATAAAACGCTACCCCGGGTCGGACGCTCGAACCTTTTTTCAAAATATCACGATGCGTGAATTTCCTCACAACCAAGCGACAAATCCGGTACGACGAAGTTCGGATGAGCGACGAAAAAGGTTCGAACCTCGTCCGACCCGGGGAGCCAGGAAGGACGCAGAGGGTTTTCAGATCCGATTTTCCGCTCAATGGAGCGGTTTTTCGCGGGTTCGAACCCCCGTCTCGCCGCCGGATCCGATTTCAGACTTGCGGCAATCAGTGAGAACGGTTTATGCGCTTGAATACGCAGTTTTCCGTCGCTCAACGTGAGGTTCGAACCCAGCGTCGTCAGTATCTCGCGCTTCCTGCCGGAATCCCCCTCCGCGAAGGCGCGGCGGGCGAGCGACGCGAACCGGAACGTCCGTTCGCAGGCGTCAAGCCATTTCCGCTGCCGACCGTCCGTGTCGGACAGCGACTCCTCGGTACACGACTTCTCCCGTAGCAGTTCGCCCTTCTTCCGACGGTATTCATCCTCGGTGATCTCGCCCGACAGACGCATCTCCATCA
Organism: Candidatus Poribacteria bacterium; assembly: GCA_027625215.1. Taxonomy (GTDB): domain Bacteria; phylum Poribacteria; class WGA-4E; genus JAQBWJ01. The sequence goes on along the minus strand of JAQBWJ010000253.1, from coordinate 714 downwards.
GCGCATCCAGTTTGCGCGTCGTCGCGTGAAGCGCCGACTGCTGTTTCCTCAATTCGCCGGTTCGTGACTTGGATTCGCGCTTGTGGACGGCGCGCAGGCGCTTGATCGCCCATTCGACGTACCGTTCGTCGATCTCAATCCGTGACAGGAACTTGTCGACCTGTTCTTCGAGTTTCGTCTTGGAGACGGCTTTCTGGGAACAGACAACATCTTCCTTCTTCTTCGTGCATCGGTAGTAGGTGTATTGACGGATCGCTGGGTTCCGCATCATTTCGATCTTCGTGCGGCATTTCGGACATTGGGATTGATGCAGACAGGAGAACTTCGTGCGGCATTCGGTACAGACGGCGTGTCGCTTCTCCTCCGCCGTGATGCCGCACCCGCACTCGCCGCATCGGATCAACCCCGTGAACGCGAACGTCCGCCGCTGCGGGGCTCGTTTGACGGGTCCGCCCAGCAGCAATCCGACCCGCTCGAACTCCTCCCGCGTCACCATCGGCGCGTGTTTGCCTTGATACCAGTTCCCGCCGCCTCTGGGGTACTCGTACCACCCGTAATAGAACGGATCGCGGAAGATCGCGTACAACATGCTCCGGGACATCGGCTTCCCGCCGAGTTTCCGTCGCGGGGCGGTGCGGTAGCCCCATTTCTCCGTCGCAATCTTCAGAATTTGTGGCGGCGTGTGGTTCCCGGTCAGCATCAGTTCCCACATCT
>JAQBWJ010000252.1 GCA_027625215.1 Candidatus Poribacteria bacterium | reverse complement strand
CCGCCGAAACTGGACGCGAACGTTTCAAACCCGAACGCCGCCCCCTTCCCGATCCCGATACCAAGCCCGATTCCCAATACGCCGCCGACCGCGCCCAGCACAATCGCCTCGATCAAAAACTGCGACAGGATGTGCGACCGCCGCGCCCCGACCGCCTTCCTCAACCCGATCTCCGACGTGCGCTCGGTGACGGACACCAACATCATGTTCATGATGCCGACGCCGCCAACCAACAGCGTGATGCTCGCCACCCCGACCATGAAAGAAGTCAACACGGTGCTGATCTGCCCGACCGCCGCCATGATCTCATCGGAGGTGAAAATCTGGAGGAACTCGTTCGCTGGCAGTTGCTTGCGGCGGGACATGATCGCCTGCACTTCGAGTTTCGCGTCGGTCACGGTGCGCGTCGAGGTCGCGCGGACGAAGAAAACGCCGATGATGTCGTTCCCGCTGAGTCGCTGCTGAAACGTCGTGATCGGCATGAGCAGGTTGTCGTTGGTTCCGGTGAAGTCGGGCGCGTTGCTGCCTTTCGTCGCCATCACGCCGACGACTTGAAGGCGAATCCCGCCGACGGTCACTTCTCGACCGAGAGGATCAACCCCCTTGAACAGATCGCGCTCGATGTTCGTGCCGATGACGCAGACTTTTAGGCTGTTCTCCAGATCGTCGGTGGTGAGAAATCGACCGCGATCCAGTTTCCAATTGTGACCCTCGCCGTAGTCTTGCGAGGTGCCGATGACGCGCCCCTGCTTCGTGTTGCCTTCCGCCTCAATCGTATAGTCCCACCAGTTTTCGGGAAGGACGAACTTGACGGAGGGGGCTTCCGACATGATCGCGGTCATGTCCTCATAGCGCAGCCACACGTTGCTCGTATTGCGTTCCCACTGACCGTCCGCCCGTTGCACCCAGTCGGGTCGGAACACGATCATGCTGTTGCCCATGCCCATCTGTTCCAACTGACGCAGCACGAACAGGTTCAATCCCTCGCCGACGGACACCGCTCCCGTGACCGCGCCGATGCCGATGATCATGCCGAGCATCGTCAGCAACGCGCGTCGTTTTTGGCGAACGAGCGCCGTGAACCCTTGAACGATGCTGTGGAAGATAATCATTTGGCGCGATCTCACCTCTCTCGAAATTACTGATGCCGCAACGCTTCGGTCGGCGGCAGATTCGCCGCGCGCATCGCCGGAGCCAACCCCGCGACAACGCCCGTCAGCGTTCCCGCCGTGATGCTCAACACCGCCGACGACCACGACAGCAACGAGGGCCACTCCCCGTTGCCCTGCATGATGAACTCCACGACCGCATAGGCGAGCGCGCGCTCCATTACCCACCCGAACATGAGCCCCATCGCGCTCCCGATCAGGCAGATGAGGATGCCTTCCAACAAAAACTGTCCGCCGATATCGAGTCGCGTCGCGCCGACCGCCTTGCGGATGCCGATCTCGCGTATCCGTTCCGCGACGCTGACGAGCATGATGTTCAGAATGCCGATGCCTGCAACGACCAGCGACATCGCCGCAATCGCCCCGAGCACGACTTGAATCGCGCCGCCGATGATGTTCGCCTCATTCTGCATGTCGGACGCTTCGGAGTAGATGCGGAAGAACTGAATGTCGCCGTGATACCGCCGCAGTACGATCTCGACTTCCTGTTGCGCCCGTTCGAGCAGTTCGGGCGTGCGCGCTTTGAGCAGCAGTCGGGGGATGCGGTTGTTCCCGCTGAAGGTCGCTTGCGCCGTCGTGACGGGGATGTAGATTTGGCTGTCGAGGCTTCCGCCGGGACTGTCTCCCCCGCCCTTCGACTCCATCACCCCGACGACGGTGAACCGTTGATTGTTGACGCGCAGTTCCTGTCCAATCGGGTTGACCGAGCCGAACAGGTCGCCCGCCACTTCGGAGCCGATCACGACGACGCGCTTCCACAGGCTCACGTCCGAGTCGTCAACGAACCGCCCGATGTCGCTGAACCAGTTGCGGATGTTCTGGTAGACGCCCGTCGTGCCGCGCAGGTCGGAAAACTTCGACCCTTGGTCTGTCTCGAGGTTGACGCCGAACGTCAATTCCGGCGTGACGGACGCGACGCTCGGACACATCGCTTCGATCAGTTCGACATCGCGCATCGTCAGGTAATCGGAGCTGGGGTTCGGCTGCCAACGCCCCTCGATCTCCACCCACGACGGGCGCTGCACGTTGAACGTGGACGTGCCGCCGATCTTCTCGACTTCCAGCATGACGAGTTGCCGCGCGCCGTCGCCGAACGACATCGTGCCGATCCCCCCGCCCGTGCCGATAATGATGCCAAGCATCGTCAGGATGGAACGCAGTTTGTTCGCGGAGAGCACGCGCCAGCCGGTCAGCAAGCCTTCGAGGATACGAAACATGGGCGGCAATCACTTTCAAGAGGTGTTGGGTGATTGTCAATATTATAGAGTTTATGGCGGAAATATCAAAACAAATTGACGCCGTTTGACACAAAATGTTTAAGGTTAGGTTCGATCACGCGGCGAATAGGGTCGATGTCGCCCCGTACCCCCTCGACCCATCCCCGCCGCCGATTCTGCATTATAGCGAAAAAGTCGGTATACTCTGCTCATAACCGGGTCGAAATGACAACGGAACGTACGACCTAATTCATCAAATCAAACCGATGCTCAAGAGAATCGAGCATCTCTAAGACGGCAACGGAGACAGCGGCTAAGGAGGGGGAGGTTCCACCGCACACCCGATGAACCTGAAATCCCGCTATATCCTCATCGTGAACCTCGTCATCCTGACGACGATGGTCGTCTTCTTCTTTGTGGACGACTACCGCCTCCGCCGCACGCACATCGACGCGGTGATTCACGGCACGGCGGTCGGCGTCGAGGTAAAGCGTCTCGCCGATCAGATTCAACCCGAAGTGCAAGACACGATCACGGCGACCGAGTTTTCCACGAAAGAAAACCTCAACCGCCTTCGCCAGCATCTGAGCGACTACGACGCGCAGTTCCGCAAAGCGCATGTGATCGACGTGCGGATCATTCGGTCGATTTCGGACCCGGAAGTCATCATGAGTTACTCCGGCACGGTGGAGCGGCTCTTCGACCACTCCGGCGCGCGCACGACGCTCGAACTGAGCGAACCCGAACGCCGCCAACTCGCCGCGATCATTGCGAACTACAAGAGCGATCAGTCCGGCATGGTGATCAACATGGCGCCGCATCGCGGCGTGTGGGCGACGCGGCTCCTGATACCGTACAACTGGTACGCCAACCCCTCGATGACCGACCCGGGCACGGGCGGCTATACGGTCGCCGTCGGGTTGATCGAAATCCTGTTCGATTCCAGCGAAATCTCCGGCTATTGGAAGTCGTTTCGGCTGATCCATCTGCTGTTCATCGTGCTGTTCATCGGATCGCTCACGTTCCTTATCGAGATCACGACCGACCGCATGGTGCTGCGTCCGCTCGAACGGCTGACAGGGATCATCCGCCGCGCGGAGCAGGGCGAGGTCGAGGCGGACGCGGCGTTCCCCGACAACGAGGTAGGGCGGGTGAGCGCGTCGCTGACGAACATGCTGGCGACGATGAGGCGACTCCACGAGGAGCGCGTCGGCGCGTTGGAACGGCTGGCGAGCGGCGTCGCCCATGAAATCCGCAACCCGCTTCACGCGATTTCGATGTCGGCGCAGTATCTCCGCGACCTGCTCGAAAACGCCGCTGTTCCTCCCGCGCAGAAGAAGGACGCCGCCGAAGTGATCGAGATGGTGCTGGACGAAGTGAAAGAACTGAACCGCATCACCAACCAGTTCCTCAATCTGACGCGCCCCGACAAGATGCACTGGGAACAGGGCGACCTGCACGGGTTGCTCGACAAGACGGCGGCGGAGTTGGCGATCCTGTTCAAAGAGGCGAATATCCAGATGGTGAAGCGGTATGAATCGAAGCCGCTGTTGATTTCGATGGACGTTGTGCGGCTCCGCACCGCCTTCTACAATCTGATCCGCAACGCGCACGACGCGATGCCGCAAGGCGGGACGTTCACGATCACGACGCGCGCGACCCCGCACAACGCCGTCATCGAGTTTGCCGATACGGGGCGCGGCATGACGAAGCAAACGATGGAACAGATTTTCGACCCGTACTTCACAACGCGCGAGAATGAAGGCGGTATGGGTCTTGGATTGACGCTGACGCAGCACGCCGTTTTCGCCCATCAGGGGCGCATCGACGTGCAGAGCGAAGAAAACAAAGGCACTCTGTTTCGAGTCACGCTCCCCTATCGCGCCGACAGGGGCGGCAAAGCGGATTCATCAGACTGACGACGGGGATTAAACGCATATGGCACGGCTGTTAGTGGTCGATGACGAACGCACGCAACGCGCCCTGCTGGAGCGGTTCCTGACGAACGACGGGTACGAGGTGGAAAGCGCCTCCGACGGAGCCGCCGCCTTGGAGCTCGTGCAGTCGACGCCCGTCGATCTCGTCATCACCGACCTGCGGATGCCCGGCATGAACGGGCGCGAACTGCTCGCCAAACTCCAGCAACTCGATCCGACGCTGCCCGTCATCATCATGACGGCGTACGCCGACCTGCGCGACGCGGTCGATTTCGTGACGCACGCGGGAGCGTTCTACTACATCGAGAAGCCGATTGAGGACATGAAAATCCTGCGCGGCGAGATCGAACGCGCGTTGGCGGCGAAGGAGAAGCCTCACGCCCACGCCTCCGAAGCGTCGGAACCGTCCGAACTTGGCGAGTCCGTCTTCCCGGAGATGATTGGCAACAGTTCGCCGATGGCGCGTCTCAAACGCGAGATGCAGAAACTCCTGCCGATTCTCGGCGGACCCGCGACGGTGCTCATCACGGGCGAAAGCGGCACGGGGAAGGAGCTCGTCGCGGAGGCGTTACATCGGTACGGACCTCGCAAGAATGCCCCGTTCGTGCCCGTCCACTGCGCGGCGATCCCCGACGACCTGATGGAAGCGGAACTGTTCGGTTCGGAACGCGGCGCTTACACGGGTTCGACCGGCACGCGCGCGGGTTA
>JAQBWJ010000251.1 GCA_027625215.1 Candidatus Poribacteria bacterium | reverse complement strand
TGCGCGGGGCGAAGTCGTCCGTCCATCGGAGCACGATCGAGTCCGGCGAGAAGTCGAACAGAAATCGCGCCTGATTTCCGGCAACTTCGCCGAGTTGTGATATCGCGTCGAGCACCTCGAGGGCGCGGGACGAGTCGTGAAGCGATTCCGGCGTCAACGAAAATCCGTACTGGTAACGGGTTGCGTGGACTTCCGTGCCGTAGGGCACCGGGTCTTTGCCGGTGCTGCTTGCAGAAGGCGTCGCGCCGACGCTCGCCGCATTCCACGTGATATCTCCGGCGAACGGCGTGAGGGAGACGGCGCGGGTTACTTCAAGCCGCGATCGACGCACACGGACGGTGCCGCGAGTGCGCCCGGACTCGTTCCCTTCGGTCTTGCCCGCCTCGGCGGACATGTAGCCGAGCACGTCATCGTCGATGAACTGCTCCCACGAATCGAACGAGTGATCGCCCCATTCGTGTGAAGGTTTGTCTCCAGCCTCCTGCCAACGGCGATTGACGGCATCCTCTCCGTTCTTCCGTTGCCAGTAGTAACGGATCGCCCACCGGATCGCTTCGGCGGACACGGTTGAGTGAACGCTGCCGTTCCAGAGAAGTTTTTGGAGGGTCGTGATGTTGCCCTCCGTTTCGCCGCGATTGTTTGCGGCGGTTCCGTTCGCGGTGAGGACCGCGCCGAACAGGTGTCTACTCACTGTCATCTCCCTCATGATCGGATTCGGACGCGTCGACCGACGCAGCCATCGCGTCTCGTTGTTCCTTCGATTGCGGTTTGTAGCTGGCGAGCGCCAGCAGCGCGAGATCGCGCGCGAGACGCCACCGTTTTTCGTCGAGCAACGGGATCACTTCGTGCCAACTGTCCTGCAAGGCGGTGTTCCCGTATCCGCCGCGCGCCCAGAAGTCCGTCACGGCTTCGCGAAGGGTGTCCGCGTTCTTGCAGCGAGCGAACGTGGTGCGCAACCGGGTAAACTCCCGATTTGCCTGATCCGTGAAACTTCCTCCCTGTCGTTTCGCCTTATCGCTGATCTGTCCGAGCCGCCGCCGCCACGCTTCGTGACAGGCGCGGACGAATGTGCGCTCCGGACCTTCCGGAAAGGTGTCCGCGTGTTCCACCATCGTCATAAGCCCCTTTCGTTCGTACGCGAACACATGGTCGCGTCGTTGTTGTCCTGCGACGAAATCTGCGAATCCGTGCCACCACTGTTTTCCGTCAATGACATTCTCGGCGATCAGGTCGGGGATTTGCGGGACGCTCCAAAACGGTTCGGCGTCCGCTTGCTTCGGAGCGACCAATCGAGGAGGAAAGAGTTGCATCGCGGCGCGGAAAACCGTCATGTCGCGTTCGGAACGCACTTTGACTGTTTTCAGATGCACGCGCGTCTTCTGTTGGGTCGCCCACGGAACCGTTCCGAACGAAATCACACGACAGACGGTTGATTCGATGTCGTGAAGCAGATCGCGCGAATGTAACTCCGTGAGGACGCGCAGACCTGCATCAGCCGAACCCGACGCAATCGGGTTCTGAATCGCGATGGATTCGTGCAGATCGGCGTACAGTTCCAAATCTCCCAGGTCCGGCAACACGAGCGCGAATGTCGGTCGGATACCCGCGACACGAGGACGCAAGCGGAAAAAGACAGCGCCGATGGGGGCATAGCGGAGGACCAATGCCCGTTCCGGCGACTCTTCGATTGCCGTGCTTTTCTGACCGAATCCGGTGTGCCGAACGACGGCTCCGGGGAACAACCATCCCGCCAGCACATTGTCGCCCTTCGGATTGAATGCCGCGATTTGGTGTTGGTATTGGGACACTCTCTGGAATACGAAGGAGTATGACACGCTATCAAAAGTGATCGTCAAGTTGCCGCTCTTCTTCGCGGCGCTTTCCGCTTTTCGTGTCTGCCCGTGTTGAAGAAAGGTCGCAAGCAATGCCTGATGCCGAGTGAATCCCAATTGCGGATGATTCAAGGGAGCTCCCATCGCTGGAAACCAGAATAGACCCTGTTCATCGATCCGGAACGAACGTCGAAACAGTTCAGGAAAGAAGACATCACTATCTTCCCATTCGAGGCGAACGCGATCCGACTGACGTTCCCACGAGCCGCCCTTCAAACGCGGTTCGCCACCGTTTTCGTCCTCAAGCGCTCGAAGCGTCATGTACAGTCCGGCGAGTCCGACCTTGTGAAGCGCCGTCATTCCGGGACCGTTCAGCCGAATCTCCATCGATCCGCTCAGGTTGCGTCTCTGTTTACCCATGTGGCTCCCCATCGTTCGGAGTAGTAGATCGATCCTTTCGGCGCGACGTAGGCGTAACCAAGTCGTCGCCAGGATAGGAACGTCGAACCTTTGACCGTCATTGGAATCTCGTTGCGAACGACCTCCGTCATCGTGACCTTGCCGTTTTGGATGCAATCCACCGCGTCTTCCTCACGGACGAACGGCGCGGTAATACCTCCGTCTCGCAGCGACCCCATCGGCGAAAACGCGCCGCCTTCCAACCATGCCGACGCCGCCGGCGCGCTCGTCCGTGGCGATTCCGGCAGCGACTCGAACGCGCGGCTCAGATCACGCTGTGATTGGGCATCCCCGATGAGCGCGTCGATCCAACGATGCGCCGATTCCAAGGACTCTGAGGTGTACGGCAGTGGATGCGTCGGGTTGAGGAACACGACCGGCTTCGGCGTTCCCGGCGTCTCCGGAGACGCGCGCCGGTTCAATCGCCCCATTCGCTGAATCAGTCCCGGAACGGGGGCGACGTCCGTCACCAGAAGATCGGCGGAGAGGTCAAGCGACACCTCGCAGACCTGCGTCGTAACGGCGAGGATGCCTGTGCCCGAATCCTCCTTGAAAGCGTGGATCACGTCGGAATGACGCCGAACGCGGTCCCGATACCGATAGCGGCTGTGGTAGGGGTACACACACGTTGGAGGAAGACCACGCCGGACCGCGTCGTTGGCGAAGGTCACGCACCGATCCACCGTGTTCGATACCCACAGCACTTTGCCGCCGTTGGATACTGTGGCAATCACCTCGTCCCAAGGCGGTTCGTCGACAACTTCGCGGAACACATAACGGGGCAACGTTTCCAGTTCCTCAGTTCCGTGAACGATGCCGAGCGTTTCACCCCGCTTCGAGAGTCGGTCCGACAGAACCTTCAATCGCGCTTCCGGCAGCGAGGCAGTCATCAGAAGGATGGGAGCGCCCGTGAACGCATCCAGAAAATCGAGAAGCGCGTCGAACATCCGGTCGTCGTACTGATGGATCTCGTCGAAGACGAACGCACCGTTCAGGATCGGGGCCGCGCGGAACAGCCCGCTCCGGTAGTTCTGCATCAGACCGAGAATCGGATCGACGGTGCTGATCGTGATCGGCGGATCCCAGCCGAGCAACGCGCGGATTCGCTCTTCCGAGTCGCGTCGATCAGGAAGATCGGGCGTTTCCAGGATCGTCTCCAGATCGACTTCGCTCCGGCTGTGCATCAGCTGTGCGTCGTCCGTCAGATCGGCTTCGATGATGTAGTCGCGGAAGCCTTCGGTCGTCGTTCCCGTCGTCGGATAGCAGACGTGGACTTTGCGTCCGGCGGCGTGGCGCGCAGCCCACATATATGCGGCGACCGTCTTCCCCGAACCGCAGCCCGCGTTGACGAACGTGACTCGATGAACGCTTTCCGCGACGGAGTCTTGAAACGGTCGCGGTGAGTGCTTGCCGAGCCGCTTCTGCGCGATGGACGCGAGTACGTCCGCTGAACAGACCCGGTTCAGAACGTCGCGCGCCCATTCGTTCGGCGCGCGTTCGAAGCGCGGAACCGCAGATGCGGCGACATCGACCGACACCAGCAACGATTTGACCAGCGCGACGAATCGTCGATCTTGCTCCGTCAATCGTTTGTAGAAGCCGTTGCTTCGTATCGCCCAGCGCCGAAGTTCATCGAGAGGACGGCTTGTGAGGTCTATCCTCATGGGCGGTAACAAGGGAGGGGAATCGAGATTCAGGTGCTCCGCGATCAATTCGAGTGTGTCGTGGAAATCGGGATGATCGGTGAACACCGTAACGTTCAAGTCCTCGCTCGGACTCGGTTGAAGCGATTCGAGGGACGCGAATTTGAGGTGATGTCCTGCTACGGCGGCGAGAATCGCAAATCGTACGACTTCATTTGATGGCAGAAGCCAATCGCCGATGAACGGGCCCGCAAGCGGAAGCCATGCGCTGATCCATTCATGACGCAGCGCTTGTTTTGTCGAGGCTGGGTGACGGAGCATCCGTAGAAACTGTGAGTTCGCCTTGCCCAGATCGTGGAGCGCGGCGGCGCGAACCAGGGCGACACGAAGTTCCGTCGGGGAGTACATCGTCAGACCCAGAGTCGAGAGAGCAGCCGCGCCATTCGCATCGACGACGGCGGACGCGGTGCGGATCGCATCGTCCGTGTGGCCCACCAACGTCGCGCGGCGCTCCGGGCAATCCCAGTCACGCGGCGTCTTGGCGAGGAGATGTCGAGGTGATCGACTCATTGAACCGACTCCTTACACGCGACGAAGATGCCGCATCCGAACCGCCGGCGACCACCGATCCCGTAAGTCTGTAGAGCGATCGATTCCTCCGCCGTCAGACCTGTCGCATTGAGGGCGAAGCCGACGATCTCTTTGCCTCGAACCCGCACCGTACGCCGAAGATACGGGGATCGGGTACCCCCGTCACGATGTCGGTTCATATGTACGACGTGCGGTTGGTCGATCAGGCACAGCTTGTTCGGATCGACCTCCAAGGCGTTTGTCTGTCGTCGCGCCGCTTCCAGGAACTCGTCAGGTTCCATGAACCCCTTGATGATGACCAGATGCGCGTGGAGATTTTCGGTTGCCGTCAGTCCGCGCGATTCGGGCACACCGACCTGAATACGCGAATCGGCAATCCTCAACGTTTTACCTCCGATGCTCAGAACGTTCGGCACATCGGAGACGGGGATACGAAACGTCAACCGGCTGAATGGGGTCAGCGCAATCTGACGGTTCCCGACCAACCGTCCGCGAATCGGATGCACCGCGACCTG
>JAQBWJ010000250.1 GCA_027625215.1 Candidatus Poribacteria bacterium | reverse complement strand
GTACGCGCGGCTCGCGGACGCCCTCGACATCCCGATTGCGACGGGCGAAAACCTCTATACCCGCCACGACTTCGCGCGCTTCTTGAAACGCGACGCCGTCGATATCATCCAACCCGACCTTCGACGCGCGGGAGGTCCCTCCGCCATCCTCACCATCGGACACATGGCGGACTCGTTCCGCATCCCGTACGCCTCGCACGGAGGCGGTCCCGTCCAACTGAACCTGATCGCCACGCTGCCGAACGCGATCTATCTTGAAACAGGTCTGCGCCCGCAGGGATCGCCACCGTTGGAGGACGGCTGCGTCTCGGTCCCGACCGGCGCTGGCTTCGGCGAATAGGAAGCACGGTTTTTTTGATGCAATGGCTCAACGCATGGCTGCTCGATGCGCTCGGCATCGACCGCTTTTCAACAACGTTCCAACCGTTGGCGACGACGTTCGTGACGGGTCTTCTCGTCCTTGTCATCTCGTTTGTGGTGAACTGGATCACCAAGAAGATCATTCTCCGCGTCGTGGAGCGGGCTGTCCAGCGCAGCCGCAGCGACTGGGACGACGTGCTGTTTGATAAGGGTGTGTTCACGCGGTTGTCGCACATCGCGCCCGCGCTGATCGTTTACTACTCCGCGCCGCTGTTCAATATGTCGCCCGGTTCGACCGGCCCCCAAATGTGGGTGACGCGGCTCGCCACGGGGTATATGGCGGTCGTTGGGATCATTGTCGCGGACGCTTTCCTGAGTTCCATCCTCGCGCTGTACGAGCGGACGGAAGCCGCGCGCAACCGCCCGATTCGCGGCTACATCCAAGCGGTCAAACTGTTTCTGTATCTCATCGGCGGGATCGTCGTGGTAGCGACGCTGGCGCAACAGAGTCCTTGGAAACTGTTGAGCGGCATCGGCGCGTTGACCGCGATCATCCTGCTCATTTTCCGCGACTCGATTCTCGGACTCGTCGCCAGCATCCAACTCTCCGCGAACAACATGGTCCGTATCGGAGACTGGATCGAAATGCCGAAGTACGGCGCAGATGGCGACGTGATCGAGATCACCCTGCAAACGGTGAAAGTCCTCAACTGGGACAAGACGATCACGACGATCCCCGCCTACGCGCTCATCTCGGACTCGATGAAGAACTGGCGCGGTGTGTTCGAGTCGGGCGGGCGACGGATCAAGCGGGCGATTCATATTGACCAGAACAGCGTCAAATTCTTGGATGACGCGACCCTGACAGAGTACGAGAAGTTCGCGTTTGTCGCCGATTACGTGAAGAACCGCCGAACCGAGATCGCCGCATGGAACGAGGAACGCGGGTTCGATATGAGCGTTCGAGTGAACGGTCGGCGCATGACGAATCTCGGCACGTTCCGCGCCTATCTGAACGGCTATCTCCGCGCCCACCCGAGGATTCATCAGGACATGACGTTCTTAATACGCCAACTCGCGCCGTCGGAGCACGGCATCCCCATTGAAATCTACGTCTTCACGAACGACACGGCGTGGGTGAACTACGAGGGGATTCAGGCGGATATCTTCGACCACATCCTCGCCGTCATCCCAGAGTTCGATCTGCGCGTATTCCAAACGCCATCAGGGAAGGACTTGCAGGAAGGCTTGGAACGCTTGTCCTAAACGAATTGACTGTTCACACGTCTTGTCGAACGCGGTATTGTGCCTCTCGTCCTTCTTTCATTCCGATTCCGGCAAAGGAGAGCGTCGAATGAAGATCACCGAAGTCCGCGTCATCCTCACCTGTCCGACGCGCAACTACCTGTTCGTCAAGATCATGACGGACGAAGGCGTCTACGGCGTCGGCGAGGGGACGCTGAACGGCAGCGAACTCGCCGTCGCCACCGCCATCGAGCACGCGGGCGAACTGCTCATCGGTCAAGATCCGATGCGGACCGAAGACCTCTGGCAACTCGTCTACAACTGGAGTTACTGGCGCGGCGGACCGATTTTCATGGCGGCGTTGGGCGCTCTTGACCTCGCGTTATGGGACATCAAAGGCAAGGTGGCGAACCTCCCCGTATACCAACTGCTGGGCGGACGCGCCCGAGACGGCGTGCTCACCTACGGTCACGCGGGCGGCGGCAGTTTCCGCGAAGTGGAAGACAGCGTGCGCTCGTTCCAAGAACGAGGTTACAAGGTGATCCGCGCGCAGATGGGCGGTTACGGCGGCACGGGCATGGTGAAACACACTCCCTCACCGGGACGCAACGTGCCCGGCACGAGTTATTTTCACGCCGCAAACTACCTCACCGAAACGCCCAAGATGTTCGAGCACCTCCGTGTCGCATTAGGCGACACCGTCGAATTATTGCACGATGTGCACGAACAACTCGCCCCGATTGAAACGGGATGGTTAGCCCGGCATCTCGAACCGTATCGACTGTTCTATCTGGAAGACATTTTGCCGCCGGAGCATTGGGAAAGTTTCCGCGTTGTGCGGGACGCTTCGAAAACGTCGCTCGCCATCGGCGAAATCTTCACGTCGCGTTGGGACTGTCTGCGGTTGTTTCAGGAACAGTTGATCGACTTCATCCGAATCAAGCCGATCCATGTTGGCGGGATCACGGAAGCGCGTAAGATCATGGTGTTTGCGGAACCGGCGCAGATACGGTCGGCGTTTCACGGTGCGGCGGATATTGGACCCATCGGTCAGGCGTCGTCGCTGCACTTACAGTTGACGATTCCCAACTTCGGGGTACAGGAATGGTCGGATTTCAATGCCGCCAACCACGAGCGGTTGCGCGAAGTCGTTCCGAACCCGTGCCATTGGGAGGACGGATTCGCCCGTCCGCACGAGGCTCCGGGTCTTGGTATGGACGTGAATGAAAACGCGGCGAAGAAATACCCTTACCGACGCGCGTTCATGCCGATTGTCAGACGAGCCGACGGGACGATGCACCGCTACTGATCGTCTTGTTTTGTGGACTCTCATGCTTCCCCATCCTCTGTAGGGCGCGTTCGCAGTTCGCGGATCGCGTAGTGGATGCGCGACTTGACCGTACCGAGCGAGCAGCCGAGATACTCCGCGATGTCCTGATAGTTCATCTCATCATACACGCGCATCTTCAACACTTCCGAGTGTTTGGGCGCGAGGTCGTTCACATGTCGCCGCACCGTCGTAAGCGTTTCCTGTTCGCACAGGAGCGCAATCGGCGACGGCGTCCGCGTGTCCGGGATCACCTCATACAGGGGAAACGTCGTCGAACTGCCGACGCTCACGTACGCCTCGTCCAGCGAGAAGGTGATGCCGTGTCGACGGCGACGACGTTCGTCCAGCGCGAGGTTGCGCGCGATTTTGCGGAGCCACGTCGTCCATCGGGCGCGGGGCTCGTAGCGTTTGCGGGCGCGAAAGGCGCGGAGCAACGTCTCTTGCGCCAAGTCCTGCGCCGTTTCCACATCGCCGACCATCTGCCCGATATAGAAGGCGAGGAGGTCGAAGTGGCGTTCTACAAGAACGTCGAAGGCGTCGAGATCGCCCGCGCGGACGTTCATCATCAACTGCTCGTCGGTCACTTCCACGATGTTCGCGCTGCCCGGGAACATCGTTGCAATCGCGTCTGCCTGCATGATCTTGAAAATCTCCAACCATTTTGCCGCGCGATACGCGGCGTTCACCCAAAAACCATTGAACCAATGGTGAGCAAGAACGTTGCCAACGTGTAAACGAACTAAAGGTTCAATCCGGTTCAATTCGCCCAAACGTCGACGAATAGTGGCTTTATACGGATTAAAATTGTGAACGGAGTCGTTCTAAGACGCGCTTCGAGCATCTCGCGCTGTCATATTCCGTATACAATTGCGCCGGGTCATGTGGATACGTACACATACGTAGACACTTGACCCAGCAGAGCGACACCGGGTGTTCGGTCACGCCTTGACACGCTATCCTCCGGCGTTTAGAGTGACGCCAACTTTACGAAGATGCCTCAGCCGGGGGCGTATCATTACCTCACAATGGACTTCATGGGATTCCATATTGCGATTTCGTCGGAAAGGCGGATGCGGAGATGATCAACGTCGCCGTGATCGGGTACGGCTTTGCCGGACGGTCGTTTCATTCGTATTTGGTCGGGTTGGACGAGGGGCTGAACCTTCACACCATTTCAACGCGCAACCCGGAGCGTCAGGCGCTCGCCCGCAAAGAGTACCCGAACGTGAGCGTCGTCGGCGATTTCGAGGAGGTGCTGTCGAACGACGCCATCGACCTCGTCGTGTTGGCAACCCCCCACAACACCCACCGCGACCTCGCCGTGCAAGCGATGAACGCAGGGAAAAACGTCGTCACGGACAAGATCATCTCGATGAACGAGCAGGAAGCGATTGAGATGGCGCAGGCGTCGGAAGACAACGGCGTGCTGTTCTCGGTCTTCCACAACCGCCGTTGGGACTGGGACTACCTGACGATGCAGAAGGTGATCGCGGACGGCTATCTCGGCACGCCGTACCTGTTCGAGTCGGCGATCATGCGGTATGGGCAGCCGGGTCGGTGGCGCGGGGTAAAAGAGGAGAGCGGCGGCATCCTGTACGACTGGGGCGCGCATCTGGTCGATCAAGCGCTGCAACTGGTCGATTCCAGGATCGACCACATCTACTGCCAGATTCAGGACAACAAGTGGGACACGGACATCGGCAGTTACGTCCAACTCAACCTGAACTTCGAGAACGGGGTGATCTACCGCGTCGAAGTGGGCAACCTGTCGATGTATCACCGTCCGCGATTCCACGCGCTCGGCGACGAGGGCGCGTTCGTCAAGACGGGCATCGACCCGCAGGAGCCGTTCATGAAGGAAGGGCGGATCGACGACGCGGTCGAGGAAGAACAGCACCACGCGCAAATCTGGACAAACGTCGGCGACAAGAAGCACTTTTCGATCCCAAGCGTGCGCGGGTCGTGGAGGGGGTACTACCGCAATGTCGCCGAGACGTTGGTGGGCAAGGCGGAGTTGATCGTCACGCCCGCGCAGATGGTGCGACTGATGCGGGTATACGACGCGGCGATGCTCTCGGCGGAGCGGGGGCAGTCGATCCCGCTGGGGATTTGACGGCGGG
>JAQBWJ010000249.1 GCA_027625215.1 Candidatus Poribacteria bacterium | reverse complement strand
CGCGCTCGGAAACAGGTCTCCGGCGAGGTTTTCACGGACGAAGCGGTCGTACGGCATGTTGTCGTTGAACGCGCGGATCACGTAGTCGCGATAGGGCCAAACGCTGACGTTTTCGTCCGAGTGATAACCGGAGGTGTCCGCGTAGCGCGTGAGATCGAGCCAGTGGGTCGCCATGCGTTCGCCGTAGCGGGGCGAACTCAGCAGACGGTCAACGAGCCGTTCGTAGGCGTCGGGCGACTTGTCGGAAACGTACGCCTCGACCTCCGCCGCCGTTGGCGGCAACCCGATCAGGTCGAAGGAGACTCGCCGAATGAGCGTGCGTTTGTCCGCTTCCGGAGACGGCGCGATCTCCTGCGATTCGAGGCGCGACAGAATGAATCGGTCAATCGCGTTCGCAATCCACTTGTCGTTTAGGACTTCCGGTTCCTTCGTGCGTTCCGGCGGAATGTACGACCAATGCTCTTCCCATTCCGCGCCCTGTTCGATCCATTTCGTGATTTTGTCGATCTCGGCGCGGGTCAACTGCCGATTCGCGTGGGGCGGAGGCATTTTGACCGTCGGTTCGTCGCTCGTAACCCGCATCGCAAGCAGGCTGTTTTCGAGGTCGCCCGGCGTGATCACCTTGAGTCCGTACCGCTCCGAAAACGCGCCTTCCTTCGTGTCGAGGCGCAGATTGGCTTGGCGTTGGTTCTCATCCGGTCCGTGACATGCGAAGCATTTATCCGAAAGGATGACCCGGATATCACGGTCGAAACTGAGCCGTCGTTCAACGCCATAAGCGTTCTGAACAGCCCACGCGACGGCGATCATCCACGAGACGAAGCCCATCGCTGCAGCCGCTCGAAGGGGGATGCGGGGTAACATGACCTCTCCCAGCCGTTCCTGTTGATGCTCTGAAACGCCGATGCCGAGAAACATGGTACACGAGAGTCGCGTCGCTGATCAACGTGGTCAGGCGACGCGGACATTTACTCACCCACAGCGCGGTCGAAGAGTCGCTTGTCGATGAATCCACCGTGCGGGTCGATGACGGTGACATCAAGCCGATGGCAGATATTCCAGACGATCATGTTGCGAAGGAGGGTTGTCTTGCCGACGCCGGACTTGCCGAAGATCGAGATGTGCCGCCGTTTGTGTTCGGGGAGGAGGTGGAACGGCTCCTGGCGGATGTCCGTCGTGCCGACGGGGAAGGGAAACATGGGTTGATTACATCATCTTATCCTCATGCGGTTGTATCAATAAGAGCCTTCATATGTTTGGACAACGCACCTTCAAGAAAATGGCGTATGTCGGAGGGTAGATCAGTGCATTCGCGACTAAGCAAGATGGTTGGCTTATCTAACGCATGTGCCCAACCTACTGGTCAGTTACGCTGATAGTTATGGATAAAGGCGTTTGAGCTTCATTCGTGTGTCGGCGTACGTTGGACCCGGTAGAGGTCTTGTTTGGCGTGCAGCCAGCGCGGTTCAATCGGGTTGAGTCATGGGCTTCCGATGGGCAGAAAGACGATCATCAGTCGAATGACGCCCCGTCGGGCGGCGTCTCGGTTGTATTCCTTGACCCAGTTCACCAGTGAGCGGTGCCATGTCGACCCGCTCCGCGCCGTCCCTTCGGGACTCCCAAACCACCAGAAGCCATCGTTTTCCACGACGGTGCGCGTCGCACAGCAGCCACAGCAGAAAGGTGCGTGTCCGATCCGAATTGGGCTCCCATCGGTGCAACGGATTGACACATGCCCGTCGTCCTGCCGCACGGCTCCGTAGACGGCAACCGCTTTACCTGTCCCGCGTTTGGGAGCGACCCGAACCGGAAGTCGAAACGGATCGACCGACGGCGAAAACGTCCGCAAGCGCGGCATCGCATAGCGAGAAAACCAACCCCACTTCCAGCCATCCCTACGGGATTCCTGATAGACGATCTCGACGTCGTGGATCAAGACGCGCCACAAATTGCTCGTATCTCACTTGGCATGGGAGATTTCGGAGACGTGGAAGCAGGCATTGAAATACATCAACAATATGACTGAGCGGGCGATTGGGAGGTGATTGAAAACCCGATCCAAAATGGTGAGGGGCTTCAAGAAACGGGAGAATATCGGTCGGTTTGCTTCCTGTCCGAGTGGTTGACTGGACAGGAAGCAACCCCGAACTTGGGGGAAACAGAGCTAAACTGCCCCTGTTTTACTCAACGCAAGGCGGAGTGTCCATCCCACGAAAACTGACACACCATAGGATGAACGGTCGCCATCTCCCCGTACGATTGACCTTACCACAATCCGACGATACCGTTTCCACATGATCTGGGATGAAGACTATATCCGCGCCGAGTCGCCGGGTGACGAGCAGACCGCCGTCGAAACCGCGTTTCTGATCGAAGCGTTGGAGTTGACACGGCAGGACCGCGTGCTCGACATCGCCTGCGGAGCCGGACGCCACGCGAAACCCCTCGCCGAGTTCGGCGCGAAGGTTGTTGGCGTGGATGCCTCGTACCCGCTGATTCGCGCGGCAACGACGATCAACGCCCACGAAAACGTCGCGTACCTGCAAGCGGATATGCGCGCCTTGCCGTTCCACAACTCGTTCGATGTGGCGATCTGCCTGTTCGCGTCGTTCGGTTTGTGCGACGACGACGGCAACCGCGAGACGCTTCGCAGCATCGCGCGGGCGTTGATGACGAACGGCGTCGCGCTGATCGAAACGTGGAATCCGTTCATCGCGGCGGAGTTGGACGGGCGCGCAAACTGGTGGCGCGTCGGAGATCGGATTCACTTGGCGCGAGCGGAGTACGATCCCGTCGAAGGCGTCACCCGCGATCACCGCGAAATCATCGACCAAAGGGATGGCGACGTGACGTCATGGACGCGCGTGACACGTTTTTACACCGCCCCTGAACTGACCGCGATGGCGCGTTCCGTCGGGTTGACGCCCCTCCGTTGGTTCGGCGATTTTGACGGCTCCGACTACGAGATCGAGTCGCCCCGCTTGATCGTCGCGGTCGAAAAGACCGATGAGAAATGCGACGCATGACAACCTTTCAACGCTATCTCCGACTGTTCCAGCCGCACGCCGCCGTGATGGTGTTCACGATCTTCCTCGCCGTCGTCACAACGACGATGCAGGCGGTGTCGCTCCACATCATGGCGGATATCGTCAATGTCGTTGCGAACGAACAAGGCGCGGCGGCTTTCCCAACGACGGCGAAAATCCTTGAACTGAATCCGATCTTCGGCGGCATCACGCGCACGCTCGCCAACGAAGTCGATGCGCTCAAAATGCTCGCCGTGATGATCGGCGTCATCGTGGCGATCATCTTCGCCAAAGGCTTCATCGTCTTCGGCAAGAGTTATTTGATCCACCGTGTCACCTACCGGGTGATGACCGATTCGCGCAACCGTCTCCACGAGAAAATCCTGTCGCTTCCCATCGGCTTGTTGAACCGCCAGCGCACCGGCGATCTGATGGCGCGATCTGTTGACGACGTGCGCGTGCTGACCGAGAGCATCCACGCCTTCTCAAACGTGATTCAATCGTCCGTCACCGTACTCATCTTCCTCTCGTACATGCTCCTCAAGAGTTGGACGCTCACAGTCGGCACGCTGATTTTCGTCCCGTTGATCGCCTACTTCATCCACGAGATGGGCACCCGCATCCGGCGGGCGAGCTCCACGATGCAGAAGGAGCTCGGCGCGGTTTCGACGCGGCTTCAGGAGGGCATCGTTGGGCTGAAGGTCATCAAAGGGTTCGGCGTGGAACGGTTGGAAAGCGAACGGTTCGGGCGCGAAACGAAGGCGATGTACCGTACGGCGATGCGTCGCGTGCGCGTCTATTCGCTCCAAAGTCCCGTCACCGAGTTCGTGATGGCGTTGGGCATGACGGGCGTGTTTGGGATCGGTTGCTGGTTGATCCTGAAGGGGTCGCTCCGATTCGGCGACCTGTTGCTTCATCTCGCGTTGGCGGGGGTGTTGATCGAACCGGCGAAGACGGTCGGCAACTTCAACGCGCTGTTTCAGCAGGGGTTGGCGTCCATCGAGCGCATCACGGACATCATGGATCTGCCGAGCGAGGATTTCGCGTCCGGCAAGCCCATCGACAACGTGCGCGGCGATGTGACATTCGAGGACGTGACGTTCCGCTACGACGACGGCGACGCTCCCGTCCTCCGAGACATTTCGTTTGAAGCAAAGGCGGGGCAGACCGTCGCGCTTGTGGGACGCAGCGGCGCGGGCAAGACGACGCTGCTTCAACTGATCCCGCGCTTATTCACACCGACCTCAGGGCGAATCCTGCTCGACGGCGTTCCGGCGGATGAGATCGCGCTTGCGTCGCTGCGCCACCACATCTCCCTTGTCCCACAAGAGACGGTGCTGTTCGCCGGGAGCATCGAAGACAATATCCGTCTTGGGAAGCCGGATGCGACATTCGATGATGTGGAACACGCCGCAAAAAACGCCTACGCACACGAGTTCGTGATGGCGTTCCCCGACGGTTATCGAACGATGCTCGGCGAACGGGGCGTTCGACTCTCAGGCGGACAGCAGCAGCGCATCTCCATCGCGCGCGCGTTTCTCAAAGACCCGCGCGTCTTCCTGCTGGATGAGGCGACCGCCTCCCTCGACAGCGAGTCCGAGCAGGTCATCCAAAAATCGTTCGACCGCCTGCGACAAGACCGCACCGCCATCGTGATCGCCCACCGCCTCTCAACGATCCTCCACGCTGATTTGATCCTCGTCATCGACGACGGACAAGTGTTGGAATCCGGCACGCACGCTCAGTTGATCGAACGCAACGGCATCTACACGCGCCTCTACGAAACGCAGTTCCAACACGAAGCCTCGCGCGCGTAACGCGCATTGCGACGCCACGTTGTCCCCGCAATGCGGTCTATGACACAATGCGGGCGTCTTCATCACGCCGGAAAGGGAACGCCGCCGCCATATGACTCGATCAACCAAATTGCCGCTCTATCGCCCTTGGCTTGATGAAGCCGATATCGCCGCCGCGTGCGACACGCTTCGTTCCGGTTGGCTCGGCATGGGCGACCGCGTCGCCGAGTTCGA
>JAQBWJ010000248.1 GCA_027625215.1 Candidatus Poribacteria bacterium | reverse complement strand
CGCTTCAACGGGATCGCCTTGAACTCCTTCGTGATCCCCTCAATCGCCGACTCCGTCGCCAGCCGTTCGAGGCACGACGCGCCAGCCGTTCGTGTCCACAAGGAACATCAAGCGCCCCACCAGTCAAGCGACTTCTTCTGAAGTTCCTGCGACGTGAATTGGTCGCGGTACTCGCGCAATCCGCCCGCCCATGAAAGCCTTAGCCGCGCCTGTTTCGGACGTGCCTTCGTCTCCATCAGGGATTGAGCGAAATCCCGGACTTCTTCCACCAATTCCGGCGGCATTTCGTCGATCAGTTCTTCAAGCGTTTTCATAACGAACCTCCAGTGTTCGTCCAATCGTACGCTCACACTCTTCCAACTTGCAAACGAGCGGTCAACGCACACGCTTCAACGGGATCGCCTTGAACTCCTTCGTGATCCCTTCAATCGCCGATTCCGTCGCCAGCCGCTCGAGGCTCGACGCGCCGACAAACCCGACGCAGTCCGTCCGCTCGTTGATGTAGGCGGCGTCTTCCGGCGTTGCGATGGGTCCGCCGTGCGAGAGGAACAGCGTGTCCGGTTTGACGGCGCGCCCCGCGTCGATGACGCTCTGCACCAGCCCCGCCGCGTCGTCCAGCGTCATCGCCGTCCGCACGCCGATGGAGCCGCCGACCGTCGTGTTGCAGTGCGCGATGATGACGTCCGCGCCCGCCTCCGCCATCGCCCGCGACTCCTCCGGGTTGAACACGTAGACAATCGTGAACAGGTCCATCTTATGCGCTGTCCCGATCATGTCCACTTCTTTGTAGAAGCCCATCCCGGTCTCTTCTAGGGTCAGGCGAAAGTTGCCGTCGATGACGCCGACCGTCGGGAAGTTGTTCACCCCGCTGAACCCCATCGCCTCGACCTGTTTCAGGAAGTGCCACATGCGGCGGGTCGGGTCGGTGCCGTTGACGCCCGCGATGACAGGGCAGTCCTTCACCGTCGGGAGCACCTCGCGCTCGCCCATCTCCATGACGATGGCGTTCGCGTCGCCGTACGCGAGCAGTCCCGCGCAGGAGCCGTGTCCCGCCATGCGGTACCGCCCGGAGTTGTAGATGATGATGAGGTCGGCGCCGCCGCGCTCGATGAACTTGGCGGAGATGCCCGTCCCCGCTCCGGCGGCGATGATCGGTTTCCCGGCGTCGAGCGTCTTGTGCAGCCGCGCGAGGACTTCTTCGCGCGTGTGTGGGTTCGGCATCGAGATTTATCCCATCAGTTTCTTTTTGAAGGCGGTCACGTCCACGCGCGAGCCTTCGCGGGCAGAGACGTTCAGCGATTCCATCAGCACCCATGTGCTCAGGGTGGACTCGTGGATCCAGTCGCGGTCTTTGCCGTCGGTGATCGCGTCGGCGAAGGCGTCGAACTGGATGCGGTCGTCTTCCACGAGTCCCGCGTGCAGGTCTTGCAGTTGGACATCCTCGACGCACTCGCCTTTGCGGAACAGTTGGAGGTGTCCACCATCGCGGCGAATGTCCGCCTTCTCACCGTGAAATGTCCAACTGCCGCTCCATCCGAACGGGTTGGCGTGCGAAGCGCGTGTCCCGGTGTAGGACACCGTCGCGCCGTTGGCAAACTCCATCAACGCTTGTCCACCTGCCGTCCCCCAAACGCCCGTCTGACCGAGCTCCTCGTCCGTCCGGGTGTGGACACGCGCCGTCACATAGCGCGGCAACTCCTTTGCGGCGACGAGTTGGTCGAGTTGGTGGGACGATCCGGCGTGAAAGAACAACCCTTCCACAAAGGCGTCCGGTTGGCGGGAGTTCGGACCTGTCCACAGGTTTTGGCGAATCCAGAAGCGGCACTCGCCGCCGATCATCTCGCCGATGCCGTGCGGTTCGCGGAGCCAGTCGCGCATCCGCGATGCGGCGGGGTTCCACCGCTTGTTTTGACCCTGCACCAAGACGAGATCGGGGTTCGCCTTGTGCGCTTTGAGGATCGCCTTGAACTCGTCCTGCGACGCCGCAATCGGCTTGACGCAGAGCGTGTGCAGCCCCAGACCGAGCGCGTCCGTGACGAGTTTCATGTGCGCCGTCGTTGAGGCGTAGATGAGGCAGGCGACGGCGTTGTGCTTGTCCTTCGCTTCCTCGATGGACGTGTACACGCGGTCGCGGAGCCCGGCGGGCGGGTCGTTTTGAAGTTGATCGATGCTTTTCTGCGCGCCGTCGATGTCCAGATCGACGCAGGCGACGGGGTCGATGTTCTTCGCGTTGACTGCCGCCTCCGAAATGTTGACAGCCGACGAAAATTGTCGGGATCGCCATGATGGGGTGTCTCCCTTCGTTGAAAAAGCCCGCGCACACCTTATCAGGGCGCGACGGTGAGCGTCAACGCGGGTTGCGTTCGAGGGTGGGCGTCGGCGAAGATGGGGCGGGACGTTCAACCGATTGACAGGACTTTTCGGGCATGGAGAGTGTTAGACGTGAAGACAATTCATATCAAAGAACTGGATCGAGATGTATCGCGGGTGTGTCTCGGCACGATGGTGTTTCGCACCGCGCCGCAGGAACTGACCTTCGAGATGCTGGACACGTTCATTGTGGCGGGCGGGAACATCCTCGACTCGGCGGAGGTGTATGGGTCGGAACCCGCCATCGCAGGATGGTTGAAGGCGCGGAATAACCGCGAGAGCATCGTTATCCTCACCAAGTCGTGCATCGACCTGCCGGAGATTTCTCCCGAAGGCATCCCGCGCGGCATCGACGGGAACCTGTCGCGTCTCCAAACGGATTTCATCGACCTCTACATGCTCCACCGGGACGACCCCTCCAAACCCGTCGAGATGATCGTGGACGCGCTGAACAAAGAGGTCGAGCGCGGACGCATCCGTTCGTTCGGCGGGTCGAACTGGAAGGCGGCGCGGATTCAGGCGGCGAACGACTACGCCGAGGAGAACGGGCTGATGGGTTTCGCCGGGTCGAGCGAGAACTTCAGTTTGGCGATTCCGAACGAAGAACGCTGGGCGGGCGTCCACACGATCACCCCCGAAGAACACGTCTGGCGATCCAAGAACCAACTGCCGTTATTCCCCTGGTCGTCTCAGGCGGGAGGCTTCTTCGCGCAGGACTTCTCCCCCGACGACACTTCAAACCCTGAAATGGTGCGCGTCTACTTCAACCCGACGAACTTCGCCAAGAAAGCGCGCGCGGCGGAACTCGCCAACGAGAAGGGGTGCGAGACGATTCAGATTGTGCTGGCGTACGTGCTCGCGCAGCCGTTCCCGATCTCGGCGTTGGCGGGTCCGCGCGATATGAAAGAACTCCGCTCCTGCCTCGACGCGGAAAAGATTGAACTGACGCGGGCGGAAGTGGAATGGCTCGAACTGAAGCGAGATGCCCGATGATCAAATGGTTGACGATTGCGATGATGGTGGGGTGCGCGGCGCTCGCGTCGGCGCAGGACGGGGTGATCGAGATGCGAACGGGGCTATCGATTGGAGGGGTCAGTCGGAGCGGACGCTCGCCCGTACATACGGACGCCGTCGAGCTCGCCATCGTCAAAGGCGAATGGACGGCTCCGAAGTCGGGCGATACGGTGACGCTCCCCGACGGCGAAACGCGCGCGTGGGAGACGATCACCGCCGATGACGAAGGCTGGTTCACCAGAAGAGGGCTGCGCGGCGGCTACGTCTACGTGAACGTGCCATCCGAGTCGGAGAGGGTGATGATCCTCGAACCGCGCGGTCACGGGGAAGTCTACGTGAACGGCGAACTGCGGGCGGGGAACGTTTACGGGTACGATTGGGTGCGACTCCCCGTCAAACTGAACGCGGGCGACAACGGCTTTTTGTTCAGCGTTGGGCGAGGGCGTGTCGCGGCGCGGCTCGTGCCGACGACAAGCGACGTGGAGATCAATCGGGGCGACACGACATTCCCCGACTTCCGCGTCGGGGAGCCCGTCGATCACTGGGCGGCGGTCATCCTGCTGAACACAACGGACAAAACGCTCGACAACCTGACGATCAACGCGGGTTACTGGGACTACGACTCGGTGGCGACGCCCGTGCCGCCGATCCCGCCGTTGGGGGTGCGGAAGGTCGGGTTCCGCATCGTGTCGTCGGAAATGCGCGGGAATGAGAAGGTTCCGGTGAACGTGCGCGTGTCTGGTAAGGATGCCGATGGATCAAGCAAACACTACGCCTACGAGGTGTTTGAGTTGGACATCCGGCAGCCGGATCAGTCCTACAAGCGGACGTTCATCAGCGACATCGACGGCAGCGTCCAGTACTACGGCGTTCAACCCGCGCAGCCCGTTTCGGACGCGCAACCCGCGCTGTTCCTCTCGACGCACGGCGCGGGCGTCGAAGCCATTGGACAGGCGAACGCCTACTCCTCCAAAACGTGGGGGCATCTCGTCGCGCCGACGAATCGCCGACCCTACGGGTTCGACTGGGAGGACTGGGGACGGCTCGACTCGCTCGAAGTCCTCGAACACGCGCAAAACGACCTGAATACCGACCCCCACCGCACCTATCTCACGGGTCACTCGATGGGCGGACATGGCGCGTGGATTCTCGGCGTGACGTTCCCCGACAAGTTCGCCGCGATTGGGCCCAGTGCGGGGTGGATCAGTTTCGGGACGTATGCGGGCGGTCGCGGCGGCAATGAGGAAGAAGAACTCACTCCAGTCGAGGCGATCATCAAACGCGCGTGGCTGCCGAGCGACACGACCGCGCTCGAAACGAATTTGGTCAATAACGCCGTCTACATCCTGCACGGCGGCGATGACGACAACGTTCCGGCGGCTCAGGCGCGGACGATGAACGAGCGGCTCGCGGCGTTTCACCACGACTTCTACTATCACGAGGAGCCGGGTCAGGGACACTGGTGGAACCTCGACAACGAACCCGGCTCCGATTGCGTGGACTGGATGCCGATGTTCGACCTGTTCTCGCGGCGGTCGATCCCGCGCAACGACGAAATCCGCCATGTGCGGTTTTCGACGGCGAATCCCGGCGTGTCGCATCAGGCGTACTGGGCGCAGATTCACCAGCAGATCAACCCGTTGGAGATCAGCCGCGTCGATCTGCGGTACGACCCGCACAC
>JAQBWJ010000247.1 GCA_027625215.1 Candidatus Poribacteria bacterium | reverse complement strand
AGTTCCATCTCCCCAACACGACGCGACACGACGGCTTCGAGGTCGTCGCCGTCGTTGATCTTCTGGAGGAACGACGCGCGGAGGCAGCCGAGAAGTTTGGCGTCCCAAAGGGCTACGCGACCGTTGAAGACCTGTTCGCCCACGAACAACTCGACCTCATCGTGATCGCCTCGCCAACCCCCTACCATCGACCGCACGCCGTCGCCGCCTTCGAGCGCGGCATCGACGTGTTCTGCGACAAACCGATGGCTCCCAATCTCGCCGACGCGGACGCGATGATCGACGCCGCGAAACGTCACGGGCGCAAGTTGATGGCGTACCAGCCGAGTCGCGCGCGCCGCTCTTTCATCGCCCTGCAAGACCTTCTCGCCCGCAATCTGATCGGTGAGGTCTATATGATGAAACGGACTCGCGTCGGCTGGCAGCGGCGCAACGACTGGCAGGCGTTTAAGGCGAACGGCGGCGGGATGCTGAACAACTACGGCGCGCATCAGATCGACGAACTGCTCTACTTCGCTGACTCGCCCGTCAAGAGAGTGGACTGCTCGCTGCGGTCGGTGGCGACGCTCGGAGACGCGGACGACGTGGTGAAAGCCGTCATTCAGACCGAAAAGGGGATGATCCTCGACACGGATATCAACATGGCGATGGCGGGTGAACTCCCGTCGTGGCAGGTGATGGGGCAGTACGGCACGCTGACCCTCTCCGACAACGAGCGCGAGTGGCGCGCCCGCTACTTCGACCCGAAGGAGTTGACAGATGTCGGGTTACAGGAGGGGTTCGTAGCGGAAGCTCGTCGCTACGGCAGCGGCGACACGATCCCTTGGCGCGACGAGACGTTCCAGACCAGCGATTACGCCGACATCGACTACTACGACAAGTGTTACGAGTACTTCGCGCTCGACAAGCAGCCGTTTGTCTCTGTCGAGGAAACGCGCGAACTGATCCGCGTCCTGCAAGCCTGCCGCGACGACGCGGCGTCACGCGAGTGAATAGTCACCATAGGCACTTGGAGTTACCAGGATGGCTGATTTTCGATGGGAAGTGCTGATCGTTGAAAGAATCCGATTCGACGAGAATTGGGACCGGAACTGTTCCGATGGCGCCGTCCACTACGTTCCAAAACGAACAGGGGCGGCAATTGAAGTTTGGACGCCCAATCAACCGGATGACGTGCCTCAACGATTCGAATGTGTCGAGCACAGCAACTGGCACTTGGATCACCATGTGTATGTTGTCGGAAACGCGCTCCATTTTTGTCCAAAGCACATCCACAAGTACCCTGACCCAAATCGTCGAGCCTGAGTCTTTCAGGAATCACTTAAGAGACGACGCATCGGCGGATCTATCTTAAATGGCGCGACAACAGCACCGCTTTCACGGCGACCCGCAACGGTTCGAGTCGATGGCGTTCACCATCTACAGCCGCTTCGGGAAAGACGTGCGCTACATCGCCGATGTCGCGGGCGGTCAGGGGATGCTGGCGCGCATCCTCAACAAGAAATACAACTACGAGGCTGAAGTCATCGACCCGCGCGGGTGGGTGATGAAGGGTGTCCCCAACCGCGACGAGGAGTTCGACCCCTCGATGGCGGATTTCTACGATCTCGTGATAGGGCTCCACGCCGACGAAGCGACTCGCGCTGTTGCGGAGGCGGCGCTTATCCGCCCAACGATTCTCGTGCCCTGCTGCAACTTCTGGTCGCGCGCCGAAAAACTCGGCAGGGACGAACTCGTTGAGGCGATTGAAGGGTATTATCAGGACAACCGCGTTCGCTATGAACGGGTGACGCTGCCCTTTCGCGGACCCAAAAACATCGGCATCGTGACGGAACCGCCCGCATAACCTCCACCATATCAATCATGGACAAAGCGTGACGCACGACGCGATTGCCCTCCGAAACATCCGCAAAGTGTTCGGCGACGTTCAGGCGCTGGACGGCGTGTCGTTCTCGCTGAACAAGGGCGAAATCCACGCCGCGCTCGGCGAGAACGGCGCGGGCAAATCGACCCTGATGAACGTCCTGTACGGGTTGATTCGTCCCGACTCCGGCGAGATCGTCGTGAACGGGTCGCCAGCCGTCTTCCACTCGCCGAGCGACGCCATCGCCGCCGGGATCGGCATGGTGCACCAACACTTCATGCTCGTCCCCGATTTGACCGTCGCCGAGAACCTCTATCTTGGGTCGCGCTCGAAGCAGCCGTTCCTCTTTCGTCAGGATGTCGCGCAGCGCGACGCGCAGGAGTTGGTCGAACGGTACGGTTTGAACGTCGACGTGACGCGGCGGATCGACACGTTGCCAGTCGGGGCGCAGCAGCGGGTGGAAATCCTGAAATGCCTCGCGCGGGACGCCCGCACCCTCATTCTGGACGAACCAACCGCCGTGCTCACCCCGCAAGAAGTGGACGACCTCAACGTTGTCCTGCGCCGCCTCCGCGAGTCGGGTCACTCGATCATCTTCATCAGCCACAAGTTGAAAGAGGTGTTGGCGATCTGCGACCGCGTGACGGTGCTGCGTCGCGGGCGCAACGTCGAAACGCTCCCTATCGAGGAAGTGGACGAACGCGCGTTGAGCGAGATGATGGTTGGGCGTTCGTTGACGACGCTCCGAGAACGTGAACCAACGTCACTCGTTGCGCCCGTCGCGCTTGAACTGCGCGACGTCTCGGCGGAAGATGCTCGTCGCACGCGGATGTTGAATGGTGTCGATCTGACCGTACGCGGAGGCGAAATCTTCGGCATCGCGGGGATTGACGGGAACGGGCAGTTGGAACTCCTCGAAATCCTCGC
Source organism: Candidatus Poribacteria bacterium (assembly GCA_027625215.1). Lineage (GTDB taxonomy): Bacteria > Poribacteria > WGA-4E > JAQBWJ01. Next base: position 2,290 of record JAQBWJ010000247.1, on the reverse strand, counting down.
GGGCGTGCGACAGCCGTTGTCGGGAACGGTCGCGTTGTCGGGTGACGAGATTACCCACCTGTCGCCGCGCGAACGGATTGAGCGGGGTATGGCGATCATCACTGAAGACCGTCAGCACAAGGGGTTGGTGTTGGAGTTCAGCGTCGCGGAGAACGTCGCCCTAAAACAGTTCGACTGTCCTCCTTATGCGAAACGCGGCATGTTGAACCTCCGCGTGTTCCAAGACCGCGCCGACAACGCGATCCAACGCTTCGAGATTCGCGCCAGCGGACCCGACCAGCCTGTCGGCACGCTGTCCGGCGGGAACCAGCAGAAGGTGATTGTCGCGCGGGAGGTCTCCCTCGCCGACCGCCTCCTCATTGCCGCGAACCCGACGCGCGGCTTGGATGTCGGAGCGATGGAGTACGTCCACCAAACGCTCATCGACGCGCGTAACGACGGCAAAGCGATCCTCCTCATCTCGACCGAACTGGACGAAATCCTCGCCCTCAGCGACCGCATCGGCGTCCTGTATAGCGGGAATCTTGCCGAAATCACCCGCGAAGACGCGACCCGCGAAACGCTCGGCAGATGGATGCTCGGAAAACGGGAGGGCGACGCCGCGTGAACCGATCCCTCGTCATTCCGCGCCTCCCGACGTTCATCGTCCCGTTCGCGCGAACGGTCGTCGTTGTGTTCGCGGCGTTGTTGTTGACGTTGGGGTTGCTTGGGGTCAGCGGCTACAACCTTGCGTCGTGCCTCGAAGCGCTCTGGGACGGCACATTCGGCTCCCGCTACGGTTGGGGAGCCGTCCTCACGGGATCGACCCCGTTAATGTTGACGGGGTTGGCAGTCGCCGTCGCGTTTCGGTGCGGCGCGTTGAACATCGGCGCAGAGGGACAACTGCTCGTCGGGACGCTCATGGCGACGTGGCTCGGCGTGTCGGTTGATCTACCGTCGTGGGTGATGGTTCCGTCGTTGTTTGCGTGTGGGTTGATCGGTGGAGCGGTCTGGGCGGGGATCGCTGGCGGATTGCGTGTCTGGCGCGGCGTCCCCGAAGTGCTCAGCACAATTTTGCTGAACTTCGTCGCTGTCGAACTGGTCAAGTTTGCCGTGACGGGTCCGCTTGAAGGCGTGCCGGGAACCGCTCAAACGGACGAACTGCCGAAATCCGCGATGCTGTTGATGCTCGACCGCACAACCGACCTGCATGTGGGGATCATCGTCGCGGTCGCGCTCTCCATCACGCTTTACGTCGTCATCACGCGCACGACCTTCGGCTTTCGACTCCGCGCCGTCGGTTCAAACCCGCTCGCCTCGACGTACGCGGGCATCCCCGCGTCGCGCAGCCTGATGGAGACGATGCTGTTGAGCGGTTGCCTCGCCGGGCTCGCGGGCGCGATTGAGATGATGGGGCGCATCGGCACGCTGAGTCAGGGGTTCACGACGGTTGGGTACGGTTATACCGCCATCGCGGTGGCGATGTTGGCGCGGTTAAACCCCTTGGGGGTGATTGCGTCGGCGGTGTTTTTCGCGGCGTTGGCGTCCGGTTCGCGCGAGATGACCTTCGCCCCGAACAACGTCCCCGACAAGTTGGTTGAGATCGTGCGGGGGTTGGTGGTGCTACTCGCGATTGGCTACGGCGTCGTCCAACTGCGGTCGCAGAAGGATTAGACCTGACTGTCCACCGACTCGCTTCGTTTCGCGGCGGAGTACTCTTTGACGTATCGCGGCAGTTCCGACGCGAGGTACCCGCATAAGAACGCCATCACGCCAACAGACGTGTAGAACCGCGTGTGGGGATTTGTCTCCGCGACCCACAGAATCACAAGAAAGACGATTGTCCCTGCGAACGCGCCGACGCTTCGTTTCAACGTGTCCGTCCTAACGGTTTTATCCAACACGCGCCTCAACCTCCTTCAATCGCGGCGTGGAAACTCACTTCCTCACGAACTATTTACGGTACAGGGAACTCGCGCGCAACCGAAATTCACTCATCTAACGCGCCGAAGCGCTCAGGACTCGTCATCCCAATCAACGCGCAGAAACGCCGCTTCGTGCGGGTTCCACGTCACCTTGAACGTCGTTCCCGATCCGTATGACTCGTACGTCCGCTCGTTCCACAACTCTTTGACGGGCTGCGCGAACCGCAGTTCCAGTGTTTCCGCCGCCGCGTCCGATATCTGGTCGACCATGCCCATCCCATCGATCTGCGCGCCGCGCACCGGATTTTCAACCAAGCAGAGGTACGTGTTGTCGTTTTTTGTCCATAGCAACTTTTCGACAGTGAACGCTGTCTGTCCACCTCTGG
>JAQBWJ010000246.1 GCA_027625215.1 Candidatus Poribacteria bacterium | reverse complement strand
AGCCGATCCACGACCTCCTCCGCCAGCAGGATATCGAGATCAAACGAGAGCGTCGGGTGTTGAGGACGCTCGTTTCTCAGTGGGACGGGCTTGACGCGATTCGCGCGGAGATGCTCGCCAAACTCGCCGAAGTCGGCAACAACACGCCGGACGTGGAAGAACTGCGCGACCACCTTTATGTACTCGGTTTCTCCGGCGACGGGTACGTTTTCGATGAACTGCTGCGGATGGTGAACCCGCAACTTCACGAAGAACCACAACATATCGAGATTGGCTTAGTCCCGTTCTTGCGCGATCCGTACGTCCGCGCCGAGTTTTTTATTGCGCTCGGCTATTTGGGGCAGTCGTTCTACGACCGCGATTCCGACCGTATCAAACAACTTTGCATCCTGCTGCGGCGCGGGTTGCGCGACGAGTTCCCCGAAGTGAAGATCGCGTCGGCGATTGCATTGTCTCGATGCGTCAAGATGAACAAGGCGTCGATGGAACACGTCACGGACGCGGTGCCCGCCGTCGGGGAACTGCTGCTCGACCCGTCGTGGCATGTGAAACGTGCCGCCGTTGCCGCGTTGATGGAGATTCCCGACCCGCGCTCCGTCCGCGCCTTGAAGTTTTTCTCAGAACGGGAACGCGATCCACACCTGCAACGATTTGCCGAGAACGCGCTCAAACGGGTGAAAGACCGCGCGAGTTATTTCCGGTTCGTCGGCAACCCGATCAACACGCTCCGCGACTTCCTGCCCGGTCGCGGTTAACGTCCTCGACGTGGGAGACACGCCGCTCATGCGCGATTTCGCTTCGCTGGTCCGCAACGTGCCCGACTTCCCGAAACCCGGCATCCAGTTCAAAGACATCACGACCCTTCTCCACGACGGGGACGCCTTTCGTGCCGTCATCGACGCTTTTGTCGTCAAGTTGAAGCCGTTGGATATCGAAACGATCGTCGGGATCGACGCGCGCGGATTTATCTTCGGCGGCGCGATTGCGTACGCGATGGGCTGCGGATTCGTCCCGGTTCGCAAGCGAGGGAAACTGCCGCATCGCACCGTTGAGGTGGAGTACGAATTGGAGTATGGGACGGATGTCGTGGCGATCCATGAGGACGCGCTCAAAAACGGCAAGCGCGTCGCGTTGGTGGACGACTTGATTGCGACGGGCGGCACGCTTCACGCCGCAACGCAACTGATCGAGAAGATCGGCGGCGAGATCGTCGTGATCGGGGCGTTGATCGAACTAAAGGCGTTGAACGGCGCGGATAAATTCGCCAAATACGAGACGTTCGCGCTGATCCAATACTGACCACCTCACGCACAGATTGTGTCCTCCTTTCGATAGTTCGCTACCGGGATCGTTGTTGATATTCTTCGCGTTAGCGGGGTGTATCGGTAGAAAGGGAGAACGCCCGTTGGGAGTTGACCTTGCCCGACGTGAAAACGCTGTGCTAGACTCTCTTTCGTCGGGGCGTGGCGCAGTCCGGTAGCGCACCTGAATGGGGTTCAGGTGGTCGGAGGTTCGAATCCTCTCGCCCCGACCAAATTAAATACATTGGTGATGACATCGATCCAGACCAGTGTGCGACTGAAGATGAACGTTTTCATCCTCGTTTCGAGGCGCGCATAGTCTGATTCCGTCGGTCGAGTTGGCGTCAGTTCAACTGAAAGCCTCCACATGCGCCACCTCATCCGCATCGACGAATTGATCCGCGACGAGATGACCCGCCTCTTCGACCTTGCCGCCGACATGGAAACGCTCCGCGAGATGGGCTCCGACCTCTGCAAGGGGCGGATTCTTTTCTACGAGCCGAGCCCCCGCACCCGCCTGTCGTTCGAGAGCGCGATGATCCGTTTAGGCGGCAGCGTGTTGGGTTTTTCAGACCCTCAGTCCACTTCGTTCGTTAAACACGAGACGCTTGCGGACACGGTGCACATGGTCTGCAACTACGCGGATATCATTGTAATCCGCCACCCCCACGCAGGAGCGGCGCAGTTGGCGGCGCAGCACTCGCCCGTCCCGGTCGTCAACGCGGGCGACGACTCGCACCAGCACCCGACTCAGACCCTTACCGACCTCTACACCCTGCGGAAGACGCGCGGCGACATTTCGTCCCTAACCGTCGGCGTCTGCGGCGACCTGCGGTACGGGCGGGCGGCGCATTCGTTGGCGTACGGGCTGGCGACGTTCGGCGCGAAGATCGTCCTGATCGCCCCAGACGGGCTCACGATGCCGGACGAGATCGTGTGGCGATTGAACCACCTGTACGGCGCAACCGTCGAGACGGTCGCCTCGCCGATGGACGCCATCGCTGAGTTGGATGTTCTCTACGTGAACCGCCTCCAAAAGGAGCGGCTGCCGCAGGAGCTCGATCCGGCGGCGGTGGTCGAGATCGCCAAGCAGTACCGCATCGACGCCGAGACGATGCGCCACGCCCGCCCCGACTGCCTCATCATGCACCCGCTGCCGCGCGTCGATGAGATCGCCCGCGAACTGGACGACGACCCTCGCGCCATCTTCTTCGAGCAGTCCTCGAACGGCGTGCCCGTCCGCATGGCGCTGATGGCGATGCTGCTGAACCGCGTCGACCGCCCTCCGCTGACGGAAAAGTCCCCCGACCTGACGACCCACGCCGACCCCATCTGTCACAACCCCGTCTGCATCACCCAACACGAGCCGCGCGTCGCGCCGCTCTCCCACCGCGTCGCCCCCGATCACCAAGTCTGCCTCTACTGCCAACTCCCCTACTGAGTTCGTCCCTAACGTGCTCAAAACTTCACCATCCCGCCGTGCCCAATGCTGACGATTTCAGCAAGCAATCCGCCGCCGCCGCGTCCATATCGGGCGCAAACCCTTGTTGCAAGCCGATTCCAGACATCGCGCCCAACTTGGTACGGCTTTTGTGATACAGCCCCGCAGATGCTGTGACACAGACCTCCGCCGTCTCATCGGATTAGGAGAGCGACCTTCATGAATCACGCGAAACCCAGACTCGTCGTGATCGGCAACGGAATGGCGGGCGCGCGCCTCGTGGAAGACGTGCTGCGCCGCGACCGCAACCGCTTCGACATCACCGTCTTCGGCGACGAACCCTACGGCTGTTACAACCGAATCCTGCTATCAAGCGTCCTCAACGGCTCGCAGAACGCGAAAGACATCTTCCTCAACCCGCTGTCTTGGTACGACGAAAACGGCGTCACACTGCGCGCTGGTGTCCGCATTACTGGCATCGACCGGGAACGCTGCGTCGTCTTCGGCAACGACGGCTCCGAAACGGAATACGACAAACTCGTGCTTGCGATGGGCAGCCGCCCGTTCGTCCCGCCGATTGAAGGCGCGGACAGGGAGGGCGTCTTCGTCTTCCGCACGATTGACGACTGCGACGCGATCACCGAATACGCCCACAACGCGCAGAAGGCGCTCGTCATCGGCGGCGGGCTGCTTGGGCTTGAATCGGCGCGCGGGCTGCTGACGCACGACGTAGACGTTACCGTCGTTGAGATGGGCGACCATTTGATGACCCAACAACTTGACGCAACCGGAGGCGCGCTGCTCGGCAAGACGATGGAGGCGATGGGCGTCACCGTGCTGACGAACCGCCTCACCTCGAGGATCGTCGGCGAGACGCGGGTGCTCGGCATCGAGTTCAAGGACGGCGAGGGGGTCGATACGGACATGGTCGTCATCAGCGCGGGCATCCGCGCAAACGCCGAACTCGCCAAAGAGGCGGGCATTGCAACGGAACGCGGCGTGTTGGTGGATGACCGCCTTCAAACCGACGATCCCAACATCTACGCGGTCGGCGAAGTCGCGCAGCATCGCGGCATAGTCTACGGACTCGTCGCGCCGTTGTACGAACAGTCCAAAGTGCTGGCGGAGGTGTTGGTTGATGCTGAGACGCCGTCCGTCTATCTCGGCTCGAAACTAGCGACGAAGCTGAAAGTGATGGGCGTCGAGTTGGCGTCTCTGGGGCGCATCAACGACATTCAGGAGGGCGATGAAGTTGTCTCCTACGTGGAACCATCGCGCGGCGTCTACAAGAAACTCGTCATCCGCAACGGCGCGTTGGCGGCGGGATGTCTGCTCGGCGAGGCGGACACCGCCGACTTGCTGATGCAGATGTTCCACCAAGAGGCGCAAGTACCCGAACGACGCGCCGATCTGCTGTTTGGGCGAACGTCCGGCGAACTTGGTCTGGACGTGAAGGAGATCGCCGACGAGACGTTCATCTGCACCTGCAATCAGGCGACGAAGGGCGCGATTTGCTCTGCGATTGACAGCGGCAAAACGTCGCTCAGTTCCATCGCCGCGACAACGAAGGCGGGGACAGGTTGCGGCGGCTGTCGACCTCTGGTGCAGCAGTTGATCGACGTGTACGCGATGAACGCCATCCACGACCCTTCCGAAAACTGGTACGTTCCCGGCGTTCCCTACGACAAGCCCGACTTGATCCGCGAAGTGACGGCGCGCCGGTTGAAAAGCGTCAGCGCGGTGCTGAACGCGCTCGGCAACGGCAACGAGGACGCCGAAACGAAGACGGGACTCGCCTCCCTCCTCCGCAGCGTCTGGAACGACGAGTATGTTGACGAACGCGACCACCGCTTCATCAACGACCGCGTCCACGCGAACATTCAAAATGACGGGACGTTCTCGGTCGTGCCGCGCATGTACGGCGGCGTCACGACGCCCGACCAACTGCGGCGCATTGCCGATGTCGCGGACAAGTATCAGGCGAAAATGGTCAAAGTGACGGGCGGGCAGCGCATCGACCTGCTCGGCGTCAAGAAGGAAGACCTCCCGGCGATCTGGGAAGAGCTCGACATGCCGAGCGGACACGCCTACACGAAAGCGTTCCGCACCTGTAAGACCTGCGTCGGCACGGAGTTCTGTCGTTACGGCGTCGGCGATTCGACGGGGTTGGGCATCAAAGTCGAACAGAAGTTCCAAGGGCTGGAGTTCCCCCACAAGATGAAACTCGCCGCGAGCGGTTGCCCTCGCAACTGCGCGGAGTCGTCCACTAAAGACGTGGGGTACATCGCCGTTGAGGACGGGTGGGACGTGTTGATCGGCGGCGCAGCGGGGAGTCGCGTGCGCGCGGGCGAT
>JAQBWJ010000245.1 GCA_027625215.1 Candidatus Poribacteria bacterium | reverse complement strand
AAAGCCTCCGCCGCTCCACTCTCTAGTGTCTGCTCGCGGAAGCATGTTGACGCGCGCGCGTCGCACACCCCGTTCTCAGAACGTCCGTGCCCCGCCACCTGGATGGGCAAAAGACGCGCCGCGCGTCGATTTGGTTGATTCGCGTATGTTGGATCGCTCTGCGCTATTAATTTTAGCACAGAATTACTTCTTGGCGTCGTCCATCAGGACATAGATCACGTCGTCGTCCACCTGTACCGGATAGGTTTCCACCTTGATGCCGGAGGGCCACACGCCCTCGCCGTCTTTCAGGCGAAATTCCCACCCGTGCCAGGGGCAGACGATGGTGCCTTCGTCCGTCATCCAGCCGGTGCCCAAAGACCCGCCCATGTGAGGGCAGGTATCGTTGATCGCGTGTAGTTCGTCGTTTTTCTTGATAACCGCGATGTATTCGTAGCCGTGTTTCACGACGCGACACTGTCCCTCGTTCAGTTCGGCGAGGGCGCACGCTTTGACGCGCTCCATGAGAGTTAGTCTCCGCAACCGTTGGTGCTGTTCGATGCGCTGTTCGAGCGTCGGTCGAGGCGAAGCATAGGCAACCTCGTACGAAAACTCAAGACGAATCGGCGTCTTTTCACCGTTTTTGTGATGTTTTCGCTGAAATCGACCCCCTCAACCCACCACCTGTCATTCTGAGGCTCCGTGCCGAAGAATCCCGGTTACGACCACGCAGGTCGCCGTCATCAACCCTCAAACCTGCCGTACCGTTCCTCTTTGAACGGATCGCCGTCCATGTGATACCCGTTGCGTTCCCAGAAGCCGGGACGGTCTTTCGGCATGAACTCGATCCCGCGCAGCCACCTCGCGCTTTTCCACGCATACCGTTTCGGCACGACCGACCGCAGCGGATACCCGTGATCGGGCGTCAACGGCTCGCCGTCGTGTCGGTACGCTAAAAGAACGTCCTCGTCGGTGAGAACGTTCATGGAGACATTCGTCGTATAGTCGCCGTCGCAGTGGAACATCGCAAACGCGGCGGTCGGTTTCAGTCGGATGCGTTTCAATATCTCGTGGATTGAAACGCCCTCCCACACGTTGTCGAGGCGGCTCCATGTCGTCACGCAATGGAAGTCCGCCGTGATCTTCACCGACGGGAGCGCGAGCAGGTCGTCGTACGTCCAACGCACCACCTCCTCAACCTCGCCCCAAACCCGGAAATCCCACATCGCCAAATCGACGCGAGGCGTTTCGCCGTAAGACAGGACGGGGAACTTCTCGGTGAGGTATTGACCCGGTGGCGTGCGCTGCGCCTTGTTCTCCGGCGTGATGTTCGGTCGCTGCGTTTCTGACATCGGTCTACATTCGCTCCGTGCCCTGATTCGCTGGTTGCGGATGATTGTAGACGAGTCGCGCTCGAATGTTCAAGAAAACCGGGCGATTACCTCCCCTCTCTTCGCATCAACAACTCAGTATCAATCGACGCGCTTTCAGGGGTTAACAGAAGTGGACACAAGTGGGATCAAGTGAACGGTTATTGAGCGCCACAATCCGCCCAAACCCCGATGAACACAAGGTTTAATGGGTGAACACCCGCCGACCCTGTTCACCCCCGTTTTCCATAAAACGACACCTAGTGGTCTGTCAGGGTAAAGAATGAGCCTAATTCTGCCGTACTTCCTGTTGAGGGAGGACGCGCGATGGGCAGACGTCGGACGTATGTGGTCTCACTGAGGGCAGACGAACAGAAACGGCTGGAATCGCTGGTGTCGAAGGGACGCGAGTCGGCGCGAATCATTCGTCGGGCACACACGCTGTTGCAGGCGTCGGAAGGTCGATTGAATCGGGAGATCGCCGCCTCGCTACGGGTGTGCGTGCAAACGGTTCTCAACACGACCAAAGCGTATGCGACCCACGGGTTGGATGCGGCGTTGCACGAGGCGCCGCGTCCGGGAGCGGCGCGGAAACTGGACGGACGACAAGAGGCTCATCTGATCGCCTTGGCGTGCAGCGATGCGCCGGAAGGTCGCTCCCAATGGTCCCTCCGTCTTCTGGCGGAACGGCTGGTCGCGCTGGAGATCGTGGACGCCATCTCCTACGAAACGGTCCGCGAGACGCTCAAAAAAACGCGCTCAAGCCGTGGCTGACGGACTCGTGGTGTATTCCCAAGGCGGACGCCCCGTTCGTTTGCCGGATGGAGGACGTTCTCGACCTGTATGAGGAGCCGGACGACCCGAAGCGACCGCGCGTCTGCTTCGACGAGCGTCCGTGCCAACTGATCTCGGACGTGCGGGAGCCGCTTCCACCGCAACCGGGGCAGCCCGCGCGGGAGGACTACGAATACCGACGGAACGGGACATGCAACCTGTTCGTGTTCACCGAGCCGTTTCAAGGCTGGCGTCATGTGGAGGTGACCGCGCATCGCAAGAAGCCGGACTTCGCGCGATGTATGAAGCGACTGACCGACGAGTTCTTCCCGGACGCGGAGACGATTCGGGTGGTATTGGACAACCTGAACACGCACACCCCGGCGGCGTTGTATGAGACCTTTCCGCCGGAGGAGGCGCGACGGATTCTGCGGAAGTTGGAGTTCCACTACACGCCTAAGCACGGCAGTTGGCTGAACATCGCCGAAATCGAAATCTCCGTGCTGTCGCGTCAATGCTTGGCTCGTCGCATCGGCGACATCGACACGATGAAGCGCGAGGTCATCGCGTGGCAGCTGCCTCGAAACCAACAGCGGAGGGAGGTCGATTGGCAATTCAACACCGACGACGCACGGGTCAAGCTGAAACGGCTCTATCCGAAATAGGCAGAAGAATCAGCCTGACAGACCACTAGGAAGGGGGTGAGTTACCCAATCGTTCATCGTCACTGACCACTAGCACTACCAAGGCTGCGTCGGAAGCGGAAGTCCGATCGCGTACATCAGGCGCGAGCGCGACACCGTTGAATCATGCAACGCGCGGGCATACCCGACTTTAGCCTGCGTGTGGGCGAGTTCGATGCCTGACAGTTCAACGGTCGTCATGATGCCGTTCGCGTAAGACAGGTTCGCCATCCGCAACGCCTCGTCCGCTTCACCGACAGCGAGACGACGCACTTCAAGCAGCGTTTGCGCCTCCTGATAGGCAATGAACGCCCGCCGCGTCTCGTTCACAATCGAATCCGCCAACGCCCCCTGCCCCAGTTCGACCTCTCGCACGGTCGATTCCGCCTGCTTGACGCGCGCGCACCGCAAACCCGTTGAAGATCGGGAAGCTGATCCCAAGCCCCACCGACCATGTTGTTTGCGGGTCTTGCTTCTCGGTGTCCGTCCACGCATATGTCCCCGTCGCCGCGAGAGTCGGCTTGTTTTCGGACTTCGTCATTTTGACGAGATGCTCCGCCGCGTCCGCCTGAAATCCGACTTCTTTCAGGTCGGGGCGATTCTCCAACGCTTGGGCAGACAGCGCTGCGAAGTCGTCCAACGCCTCGTCGGACTCCGACGGTTCCAACGCGCCTGCCGCTTCGACACGCGCGTCCGGGTCAAGCCCGATGGCGAGCGCAAGCGCGTGTTGCGCCAACGCATGGACATTCCGCGCGTGCAGCCGTTCCGCGTTCGCGTTCGACAACGCGACGTTCGCCTGAATCTGGTCGAGCCGCGTCGCCGTGCCTGCCTTGACGCGGAGTTCCGTCGTCGTCTTACGCAGTTCCGCCTGTTCATACGACTTCTCGGCGACCGTCATCAGTTCGCGGGTTAGGAGGAGTCCGTAGAACGCCTCCGTCGTGCGAAGCGTCGCCATTTGTTGGATCGCCTGTTGGTGGAACATCGTCGAATCCACGTTATAGCCCAACGACTTCAACCCGTTAAACGAACGCCCCCAATCGAATAGCGTCTGATTCAGTTGCGCCGTCGCGCGGTAATCTCGGCGCGTGCCGAACTCAAACTCGATGGGTCCGTCGTTCACGGCGGGATCTTCGGTGACGGGCGGCTCAGCGCCGTCGCCCGTTCCTTCATCCGTGTCTCCGAACGCCGCGCCGCCGAAATCGAGGACCTGCTTCGCCAGTTTTCCGTTGTAGGTGAAGCCGCCCGTCAAAGCGATACGCGGCAGCAGACCCGCCTTCGCCTCATCCAACTGGGACTTGGCTTTGGCGATCCCCTCGTTGGCGAGTTGTATCTGCGGTTGATGTTCCATCGTGAGCGCGAGCGCTTCTTCAAGCGTCAGTCGTTGCGCTTCCTGCCCGGTCGCCAACGCCGAAATCGAACCGATCCAGCATCCGGCGAGCAGCATGAGCGTTTGTCCGTAGCGTTTCATCGTCTTTCTTCTCCGTTCGTCGTGGAGGCTTTTAGGATGCCGAAGTTGTGGGTGTCGGCGAGGGCGAAAAGCGGTCAAGCATCGTGTAGATCACCGGCACGACGAACAGCGTCAGCACCGTCGAAATCAACACGCCGCCGATCATCACCGTCGCCATCGACGCCTGCACCACTGCGACACCGCTCGGACTCAACGCCTGAGGCAGCATCCCGGTGACAATCGCCAAGTTCGCCATCACAATCGGGCGCAATCGCACCGGACACGCCTCCAGCAGCGCATCGCGCATCCCAAGACCCTTCTGCCGCAATTGCCCCGTGTAGTCCAACAGCAGGATGCCGTTGTTCACGACGATCCCGACCAGCATCACGATTGCCATCAGCGAGAACAGGTTGATCGACAGCCCCGTCGTCACCAGCGCAACGCTCGCGCCGATCAGACCCAGCGGCAGCGTCATCATGATCGTGATGGGGTGGACGAACGACTCCAGAATCCCGCCAATCAGCATGTAGGTCAGGATGATCGCCAGGATCAACGCGGTGAAGATTTCCGCGAACGCCTCGCTCTGCTGCTCCACTTGCCCGCCGAAGACGACCTTGTAGCCGTCGGGAACGTCGATCTTGTCGATGTTCGCCTGAATCGCCGCGACGACCGAACCGAGATCGCCCTCCGCGATATTCGCGGACACGGTGATGAGTTGCTGCTTGTCCAAACGGGTGAGTCGCGTCGGACCGTCTCGGAACGTCGTCGTGCCCAACTCGGTCAACGGGAGCGATCCCGCCTGCGTCTTGACGAGCATCTGTTCGACGTTGGCGATGTCGTCGCGGTCGGATTCAGTGAGCCGGA
>JAQBWJ010000244.1 GCA_027625215.1 Candidatus Poribacteria bacterium | reverse complement strand
CCCCGCCTCGACCACCTTGTCATGGTGGCGCAGCATCGCGTCGAGTTCGTCCGTAATGTTGAAGGCGATCATCGCTTTCTTGCCCGTGCGCTCGGTGGCGGCGTTCACGACGCGCATCACCGCGTCCACGCGCTCATCGAACGGGGAGTGTGGCGAGTCCGCTTGGAGTTCGTCGTCCTTGATGAAGTCGATATCCGCGTCCACCAACTCTTGGACAAGCGTTGCCGTCTGGTCAGGCGACAGCCCGACGCTCGGTTTGACGATCGTCCCGATGATCGGGCGGTCGTACACGTCGGCGAGTCTGCGCGTGCCGTCGATGCCGAATTGGGGTCCAACGTAGGCGTCCGCGTAGGCTTGCGGGAACTCAATGTCGAGCAGTTTCAAACCGGAAAACTCACGGAGTTCGTACAAGTTCCCCGCGACAGTGGACAACAACGTCGGAAGGTTCGTCCCCATGTTGGACAACGGGAAGGACACGACGACTTCCGCCTGTTTGTACGTGAGCGACCCCTGCGGTGTTTTCGCGCCGGGTAGACTAGGCGTGTCTCGTACTTCAAGTGGGGTGATCTTCTCGATACGCGCGCGGTGGCGTTCGCGGAGATCGGCTGTCTCGCCCGGCACGGCGATGAACGTCCCGGTGGACTGCTCGCCCGCCAACGATTCCGCCGCCGTCTCAACATCCAGCGGCGTTTCAATAAGGTACGTCACGATGATTCGGTCGTTCATCTCGCCCCCTCAGTGGTTCAGGGTGATCGCCTGTCCCGTCGCGGCGGACTCGTACGCGCCGTAGTACAGTTCGCAGGTTTTGAGGTTGTCGGCGGCGTTCGTTTCGGGCAATCCGCCCGTTTGAATGGCGCGAAGCAGGTCGGCGTTGCAGTTGACGATGCTGGAGTGGACAAGCGCGTACGCCGGGATCGACCAGTCGTACATCGGCGGGACAACGCGACGCGAGTGCGTCCCGTCCGCCGTCGTGACGCGCAGCCAGAAGTCGGGGCACAGTTCAACGGAGCCGCGACTGCCCTCCACCAGCACATACGCTTCGGGAAACCGCTCGTGTTCGAGGCGGCTCGCGTAACTCATCTCGCAGTTGACCGTCATGTTGTCGCTCATCGTCATCATGACGGTCGCCACGTCTTCGCCTTTAATGTCCTCGTGGACGCGGTACGTCTGACAGTAGAGACGGCTCGCCTCGCCGAACAGGAACCGCGCCACGTCGAGGATGTGGCTGCCGATGTCGGTCAGAATGAACTGGTCGAGCTCTTTCAGGAACGGCTGGTTGTCGAAGACGGGAAAACTCGATGAATACTGGATGCGCCCGCGAAACATCGTCCCGATGACGCCGCTGTCCAACACCTCATTCAGCGCGCGGAGAGGAGTCTGCCACCGCCAGTTTTCATGGACATGGAAGGCGACGCCCGCCGTCCGACACGTCTCGACCATCCGGCGCGCCGTGACCAAGTCGGGACCCATCGGCTTCTGGCAGATCGCCGTGACGCCATGCTCGGCGGCAAGTTGGACAAAGCGTTCGTGCGTGTCCACGTCGGTAATGATGTCCACGAAATCGAGTTGTTCGGCGCGGAACATCTGCGCCGCGTCGTCGTACACGGTGGGGACGCCGAACGCCGCCGCCAATGCCGCCGCCTTCGACTTCGTGCGGTTGCACAACGCGACGCACGCGACCCCCTCCAACTCTTGCCACGCGGCGAGTTGAAATCGCGCCCAAAACCCCGTCCCGATGATCGCAAAACGCAACGCGCTCATTCAACTCTCCATGATCGAAATGTCCATCCGCGCGACGGCGTACGGCAACAGTTCCAACGTAAACCCGTCTCCCGACTTGGACAACGCCGCGCCTTGTCGCGTGCGGAACACCTCTGGGGCAGCCATCGCGCGGTTCGCGCTCGTTTCATCCAATGCGAGGACATAAGCCTGTCCACCCAACCCATCGCCGTGAACCGTGACCGTTTGGCGTTCCGGCGTCAGGTTGGCGACGAGCAGGCGCGTCGTGTCGCCGCGTCGCACCGCGAGGGCTTCGACGGCGAGCGCGTCGCTCGATTCCGTGTCCAACACCGCGCCGTCGCGGACTTCCGCCACCTCCGCGAAGACGTGGTAGAGCGGGTAAACGCCGCCCGGCATCGACCGAAACGCCGTCGGGATGGGCGAGCCGTCCTCCGTCTCCATCACGCCCCGCCAGCCTGTTGTCTCGTAGTACGTGACGCTTTCGATCCCACTGGACAACAGCCGCTTCAAACTGCCGACTGTCCACGCCGCGCCGAACAGCGACATTTGGCGCGGATCAACCTGAGAGGGGAGTTCGTCGGGGAGAGGCTGCGGGTCGTCGCCCGTTGCGTTCGGGTTGAAGCGGGGTTTTAGGGTGACGGGGGTGATGACGATAGGCGTCTCGCCCATGAACTGCCTCGCGCTTTCGACGGTCGCCGCCTGCATCGGCAGCGTTTCGGAGAGCGAGGCGTTGTCGAAAGCGTGCACCTGCGGGTTGATCGAGAAGCAGACGAAATCGAGCGTGGCGGGGTCGGGACGGTCGCGGTTCAACTCGGTGAAATAGGCGTTCGCGCCCGCGCCGACGGGGATCGACGTGTCGTAGTCATCCAAAAAACGGCGGGCAAGTCGCACCCAACGAGCGTCCGTCACCTCATCGTCGCGGTGGAAGACGATCCATCGGATGACGTTCGGTTTCGCGTCGTCCAGCAGCGGGACAAGATCGTCCAACTGGAGTACAGGTTGTTCGCCGAGATGGAGCGCGACTTCAAGAGGGATGTCCAGTTGACGGGACTGCTCAACCGCTTGCGAGAGCGTTTGTCCAACGTCGTCCGCTTCCAGATTCAAATCGACGCGGAGATGAGACAGGTTCAACGCCCTGAGACGCCTAATCTCGCTCGCGCTCAATGGTTGTCCGTGACTTGCGACGCCCAATCCGATGCCCGGCAACGCGCCGATCTCATCCCCAAGCGTGACCGTGACGCCGCTCGACGCCTCATCCTGCGCGCTTTCGGGGAAATCACCCGTAAACGAGATCGTCACCCTCTGCCGAATCCGCGTCCCCCGCGCCACTTCCACCGGGTACGGGACGGCGAGCGGCGTGCAGTACGTCTTATAGGAGGCGTCCGTCCAGTTGCGCTGGTCTTCCATCTCGAACGTGTCGCCCTCCATGCGGACGCTCGCCCGCAGTCCCGGCGCGACTTCGTGCGAGATCGCCCGCATGTCCATGAACGGCTGCTCCGGCGAAATGTGCAACGGGAAAACGCCTTCCTCAAGAGAGCCGTCCGTCTTCTCGACGCGGCAGGGGCTTCCCGGCAGGTCTTCCACCGGATGAAGGACGCAGAAGCCGATGCGGTTGCGCCGAAACGCCGACCGCGCCTCGCCGTTGAACGTGAACGTCACGGCGCCGTCGGGGTCGCCCGTCAGCGTCCCGCGCCAGAGGAAGTCGATGTCGTTCTGGACACACGTCACGTCGAACGCGAGGCGAAACGAGTCGACGCGCACGTCGCGCTCGGTGAGCGTTACGCGCGGGGCGACCGTCCCCCAGTTGTGATCGCGGACGGCGGCGTAGAGTCCGCGCAGGATTTCCGTCCTGCCGAGTCGGACGTACCGCAGGAAGGCGAGTTCCGGCTCGAACTGCATCATCAACGCGCCCGCTCGAAGGGAGATGCGTTGGGGCGTCGGGTTGTCCGTTCCGTCGAGGAGGACAGAAGTCGGGATGGTCATTGGGTGGAATCACCTCACATGATGGTCGGTTGAAATTTGGGGCGTCTTTCACCCTCACCCTAGCCCTCTCCCTCAGGGAGAGGGAACGGTTGTGCCCCCGTGAACAATCGCGTCGGCGACGCGGACAACGCCCGCTATAAACGGCAGATCGTGCACGCGGACGACGTTCGCACCGCGCGAAATCGCCACCGCGACGCTCGCCGCCGTGCCTTCCAACCGCTCCGTCTCCGCCGCGCCGCCGAGCAACTTCCCCAAAAACGACTTGCGCGACGCGCCAACCAAGATAGGATACCCCAACTCGCCGAACCGATTCATCTGTCTCAACAGTTGAAGGTTGTGATCAAGTGTTTTACCGAATCCGATGCCGGGATCGAGCAGGATCGACTCGCGGCGGATGCCCTGCGACTCCGCGTATCGAGCGCGTTCGGTGAGGTAATCGGCGATTTCCGTCACGGCATCGTCGTACGTTGGGTGACGCTGCATCGTTTTGGGATCGCCGCGCATGTGCATCAGGCAGACCGCCGCGTCGAACTCGGCGACGACGGACGCCATCTCCGGGTCGCGCATCGCCGAGATATCGTTGATCAGGTGCGCGCCGCGTTCGAGGCACGCCCGCGCGACGGACGCCTTGTACGTGTCGATGGAGACGACCGCCTCCGTTTGAACCGCCGCCTCAACGACGGGAAGGACGCGCCGCAGTTCTTCGTCCGCGCCAACGGGCTCCGCGCCGGGACGCGACGACTCGCCGCCGATATCGAGGATGTGCGCGCCATCTACAACCAACTGCCGCGCGCGCGAGATCGCCGCGTCGGGGGTCAAGTAGAGTCCGCCGTCGGAGAATGAATCGGGGGTGACGTTGAGGACGCCCATCACGAGGGTGCGGTGTGAATAGTCCAACTCGCGGTCGCGGCAGCGGAGGGTTTGGGTCATGTTGGGGCTCCGCGTCAGATAGGCTGCCCAAACGTCACGAGGTAGCCGTTGGGATCAACCATGATGAGGTCGCGCATCCCGTACTGCTTCGTTTCGGGCGGATGCTCGCGGATCGCGTCGTATTGTTTGGGGAAGGTGTTGGAGAATGCGCCGCGTTTGACGAGGTCGTCATAGACGGCGTCCACATCTTCGACAATGATGTAGAGTCCGCCGCGCGTTCCGGGAGGATCAACCTTCTCGCCTTCCATCATATGGACGATGTTGCCGTCCCGTTCGACTTCCGCGTAAGCGGAGATATCCGAGCCGGGCGCGTAGAAGTTCAGCGTGAAGCCGAGTTTGTCGCGGTAGTAATGCGCCGTCGCTTCGACATTCGGCACGGCAAGCAGCGCGGCGATATGCTTCACGGTCAACGACATGACGTTTTCCTTAACATCGCGCGCGTTTTGAGGGGGCGTGTCATACAAACGT
>JAQBWJ010000243.1 GCA_027625215.1 Candidatus Poribacteria bacterium | reverse complement strand
TTTGGAAAAAATCCCAACGTTCTTCTCGACGATGAATTCAAACGATTCGATACATGGCGCGAGCGTCGAAACGGGGTTGCATGGGTGGATGCCGACCACGACAGCGATCTTGACCTCCTCTTATGGTCCGATATGGGATTGGCGGAAAGCGGAGTAGAACTGTATCGCAATGATTCCAATCGTCATTTCATCGACATCACGCACGACTCACGGCTTGGAGCGATCAAGGGAAACGTGCGAACTACCGCGATCGCCGACTTCGACAACGACGGGGATGTCGATTTCCTGTTTGCGACCGAATCAGGATGTCGGTTGATGTCGAACGACCGTTTGAACCGCTGGTCGGACGTGACGGCACAAAGCGGACTCCATAATGGCGCTGACACGACACACCTACTTACCAACGACTTCGATGGAGACGGCGATCAGGACGTCGTCGCGTTGCGAGGGCTGACCACTCCCGCGCGCTACTATGCAAACCAGGGTGATGGTACGTTCAAACCGTACGAATGGCAGATCGGACTAACCGCTACCACCGGAACGACGCTCGACTACGACAACGACGGCGACACCGACCTGTTCTTCCCGCACGCATCGATTCAAGGGGGCGATCAGCGCGCCGTGTTGCTGTCGAACGACGGCATGGGCAAGTTCCGCGACGCGAGCGACGAAACCGGCATCGGTTCCCTTTCCATCCCCAACTTCGGCGCATCCGTCGGCGCGGACTTGGACGACGACGGCGACACGGACATCCTCGTCGCCCGCGACGGCGAACCGCCGCTGTTCCTCCGCAACGACGGTGGCAACGCGAACCGCTGGCTTCACATCACTCTTGAAGGCGCGATGGCGAATCGCTCCGGCTACGGCGCGAAGGTCGAGGTGAAGGCGGGCAGCCATTGGCAGAAGGTCGATTACCAGATGGTCGGCGGCGGACTCCACGCGACGAACCCCCGCCTCGAGTTCGGCTTGGGACAACACGAAACGGTCGATTTTGTCCGCATCCTTTGGAATAACGGTGTTTTGCAGTCCGAGTTGGAAGTCCCGACGAACCAACATCTCGTCATCAAAGAAGTGCAGCGCAAGGCGTCCTCCTGCCCGATCCTGTTCTCGTGGAACGGCGAACGGTACGTCTTCGTGACCGACTTTCTCGGCGTCGGCGGGCTCGGCTTCTTCGTCGCGCCGGGTGTGACAGGCGCGCCCGATCCAACAGAGCGCGTTATGTTGGAACGTCACGAGATCGCCCCCAAAGATGGCGAATACATCTTTCAGATCATGGAGCCGATGGAGGAGATCGCCTACCTCGACGCGGCGCGGTTGATCGCTGTCGATCATCCCATCGGCACGGAAGTCTACCCCGACGAACGGCTCGCGCTGGACGGCAACATGCCTACAGAGGCGGTATACTCGTACGCGGAACGACGTTATCCGATTCGCGCAACGGACCAGGACGGCGACGACGCGCTCGAACTCATCACCAAACGCGACCGCCTCTATCCTACGCTAAAACGCGACCCTCGATTTCTTGGCTACCTCGACGGCAACCATTTCCTCGAACTCGATTTCGGCGACCTCATACCGTCCGACAACCGATGGATACTGAACGTCTACGGCTGGATCGAATACCCCTACTCGCATATCGTCTACGGCGCGTACCAAGCGGGGATTGAGGGTTACGGCATCTCCATCGACGCAAAGGCGGCGGACGGGTCGTGGGTCGAGGCGATGCCGTCCGTCGGCTATCCCGCTGGGATGCCGAAGAACATGACAATCGATGTTACGGCGTTGATACGCGAGGGTCATACGTCATTGAGATTGCGGACGAATCAAGAAATCTATTATGACGACATATGGCTGTCGAAAGACGTATCCGGCTCCACACTTCGTCTGACAACGATGCCGCCTTCGAGAGCAACGCTTCAACACACGGGCTATCCGCGAGAATATAGTCCAGACGGGCGATTGCCGCGACTCTACGACTACATGAGTCTCGACAAGACCTATGCTTTCAAAAATATGAACGGCGCATATACGCGGTTTGGTGATGTGCGTGAGCTCCTAGTCGCACCGGACGACCGACATGTCATCATGGGACGGGGTGAAGAATTGACATTGGTATTCGACGCGGCTGGATTGCCGCCGTTACCTGCCGGTTACACTCGCAGTTTTCTTCTCGACACGCACGGGTACTCGAAGGATATGGACTTATATACGTCGTTCCCGGACACGGTAGGTCCGCTCCCCTTCCGCGCGATGAGCGGCTACCCGTACTCTCCGGAGGAATCCTACCCCGATACGCCCGCAACGCGAGACTATCAAGAACGCTACCAAACGCGACGAAAGTGACGCATGTCCAAAGCGAAACGCCCGAATCTCCTGTTCATTTTCGGCGACCAGCATCGCGGCATGGACGTGCGTTGCGCGGGAAACACGGACGTTATCTCCCCAAATACGGACCGACTAGCGGCGGAGGGAATACGTTTTACGCACGCCTACGCGAATACACCCGCCTGCACCCCTAGCCGCGCGATCATCCTGACGGGCAAGTACTCGCTCTCAAACGGCACGGTGGCGAACGACCTGCCGTTGCGCGAATCCGAAATCACCATAGGCAACGTGTTGAAAGACGCCGGATACCGCACGGGTTACATTGGCAAATGGCATCTCGACGGGATCCCCCGCGACAAGTTCACCCCGCCCGGAGAACGGCGTCAGGGCTTCGACTTCTGGGCGGTCTGGAACTGCTCGCACGCCTACTACGGAGCCAAATACTTCCGCGACGACCCGACCCCCATCAAGATCGACGGCTACGAACCCGTCGCCCAGACAGACCTCGCTCTGGAGTTTCTCGATGCGGACGACGACCGCCCCTTCTGCCTCTTCCTCTCGTGGGGACCGCCCCACGCCCCGTAAGATCACGTTCCCGACGAATACAAGGCGATGTACGACGAGTCCAAGATCAACCGCCGTCCCAACGCACGATCCGAAACGCCCGAACCGTTCCGTTCGTTGGGTGGGAACTACGACGCGCGCGTCATCGCCGACTACTACGCGCACATCACCGCGATTGACGAACAACTCGGTCGCCTGTTGGATACGTTGGATGCGAAGGGTCTGTCGGACGATACAATCGTCGTCTTCACGTCCGATCATGGCGACATGCTTTGGTCGCAGGGGATGTTCAAGAAAGAACAACCATTCGAGGAATCCGTCAACATACCGTTTATCGTTCGGTATCCGGGCGTTGTTCCGGCTGGACACGTAACGGATACGCTACTGAGCACGGTCGATTTCATGCCGTCGCTGTTGGGATTGATGGGTATGGGGACACCAGACGGTATACAAGGATCGGATTTGTCTCACGCGATGCGCGGAGAACCAGGCGATGAACCATCGTCCATCTTGTTGACGCTTCCCATTGCGGTGGATCAGGCGACGGCTCAAAACATCCGCGAATGGCGTGGCATCCGCACCAAATGGTATACCTACGCGCGCTGGTTCGACGGAGACGGTTGGATACTGTACGACAACGATGCCGACCCGTTTCAGTTGAACAATCGGATTGACGACCCCGCGATGGCGGGTCTTCGTAAAACATTGGACGCCGAACTCAACGAATGGCTCGCCGAGACGGATGATCGCAGTCTTTCGTGGGACGATCACATCCGCGAACTCGGTTTGGCGGACGTATGGAACGACCGAGAACGCCACATGCACCCGAAAAACCCGCGATTGATCCGCACCTGAAAAAGCGTGTCAGGGAAGGGCTCAATTGGATTGAGCCCTTTCTCGTTCCGAGTGTTATTTTCCCTTGATGACCAGCGCGTAGTCCTCGTCTGTCGGCGTCTGGAACAACACTGACCCTCCGTTCGCGGGGCCCGCATCCGACCATGTCCCAACGCGCGGATCGTACCACCGAGCCGTTCCCGATACCCCAACACCCGACAGATCAAGCGACACCGTTCCGCCCGCTGCCGTATACACGACGACCGTATCGCCGTTCTCCGTCTTCGCCGCCGCGATGAACTTCTCGGCGTCTGCCGTACCCGGTTGAGCCGTCAACAACTCCTGCGCCGGACGCAGCCGCCACCATTCGACGGAAGCGAACAGTTCGTAAAGCAACCCCATCTGCGCCGATCCCGGCAGCCGCATCCCGTCGTACCATGCCGGAGTATGTCCCGCGCCGAGATGGTCGGCGGGGATACGCGGTTCCAGATGCCACCCCCAGATGCCGCCTCCTCCATACGTGACGCCCGCCGTCGGACTCACCAACAGGCTCCAGTACGACGCCCGCCGAACACTGTACGGCGTATGACGCCCTTTCGATTGATACGCGACGTGCTCCTCATATGGCGGTTCCGAGTTGATTGTGGGATGGTGCGGCTCGTTCTTCCAGTCCGTCGAAGGCGGTCCCTCGCAGAGCCATCGCCATGTCTTTTCGCCGTCTCCGTGACCGCTCTGGTAGATGTTGAACCCGTACCACCCCGACTTGCGGAACGTCTCGGCGCACCAGTACGTCCCCTGCGGGTGCATCGTTCCCGGACGACGCGGGTTGTCGCCGAAGACTTCCTTGCCGATGCGATTCCACTCTTCGCCGCGTTCGTCGCGGTAGTTGCCGTCGCCGCCGAGTATCCAAAGGCAGTGGTGCGCCCCATACCGCGCAACGAGATACTTCGCCAACACGACTTTCTGATTTTCAGGAAGGTAGTTGCCCGGACTGTCACCCAACGTCCACACCAACACCGGCGAGGCGACCATACCCGCCTCGTTGATCGCGTCGAAGTAGTGGTCGAGCCGTAGGAAGAACTGAGGATTGATCCCAATTTTCGCGTGACCCGCGAATGCAGAGCGTCCTTCCGCGTCGGTGTATATCATCCGCCATTGCGTCGTCACGAACTGAATCACGTTGAAATGCTTGGCTTTGCGGTCTGAAAGATAGGCGTCCCACGACTGCTTGTCGGCGGCGACGGGTCCGCACCACGCCGTATCGCCGAGCCAGAAGAATGGCGTCCCGTCCGCATGGGAGAGATGCCACCCGTCTTTGGATACCGCCACATCGCCATGTTGATAGAGCGGGTTCTCTCCGTCGTAGGCGACGCACTCGAATGTGTCGGTCTTCCCGTCGAA
>JAQBWJ010000242.1 GCA_027625215.1 Candidatus Poribacteria bacterium | reverse complement strand
GTTTGCCCATCAACTTGGTAATACCGAGCGTTCTCGCCAGTTTTTGCAACCCCGTGACCTGCGCGAAACGCATCAACGAGAAGAACCGATCCAGCCGCTTCTGCTTCGGCAATAACGACTCGTAGACGAGTTTCATCAACTGTTGCTCGTTGTCGGGTCGGGTGTGGACTTCCTCGAACATCGCGCGCGCTTGCTCCATCAACACGCCGAACGGCACGCCGGACGGACACGCCGTCTCGCACGCGCGACATTCCAGACAGCGGTACATGTGTGTCTGGAACTGCGCGTCGGGTTTTGATCGACCCTCCAGCACCGAGTTCATCAGGTAAAGCCGTCCGCGCGGGGAATCCATCTCCAAGCCGAGTTGGTCGTAGGTGGGGCAAGTCGGCAGGCAGAACCCGCAGTGGGTGCACTTGTCGAGTTTCGCGCGGTCGATGAAGTCGAACGGGTCGCGGTTTGTAACGAGGGGAAGTTCCCGTGTCGGCGTCTCGGATGGCATCAAGCGGTCTTTCAGAGGAAGTCGGGAGGTTATTTCGCGTCGTCTCGGTCGAATTGTATCAGGACGCGGCAAATCGTGCATCCGCGCGTTGCTATAGGCGGAAGGCGCTCGGCGATTCGCGCGGGCGATAAACTCGGATGAAACGATCCCCCCACATGCAAGCCTCGATTCATCGCTTTCGTGACCTGCTGCGCGACTATCTGCTGCCGCAACGCGGGCGCGTGTTCGTACTCGCCGCGCTGCTGTTGGGCGATATCTCGCTTGACCTGTTCAACCCGCAGGTTATTCGGTTCTTCATCGACACGGCGCGAGACGGCGGCGCGACGGAAACGCTCGTCAAGGCGGCGTTGCTGTTTTTGTCGATTGGGGTCATCACCCAAATTACCTCGCTGTTGACGCAGTACGTCAGCGAGGATGTCGGTTGGCGCGCGACGAATCGGATGCGTCACGACCTTGTGGACCACTGTCTCCGGCTCGACATGCCGTTCCACCAAAAACATACGCCCGGCGAGATGATCGAGCGGATCGATGGGGACGTGACGACGATGGCGTCGTTCTTCTCGGTCTTCGTGATGCGGATCGTCGGGAACGGGATCATGCTCGTCGGCGTGCTCGCGTTGATCTGTCGGGAGGACTGGCGGATCGGAGTGGCGTTGACGGTCGTGTCGTTCGCGTCGATGACGATCTTGATGAGGGTGAAGGACATCGCCGTGCCCGCGTTCACGGCGGAACGCGAGGCGACGGCGGAACTGTTCGGTTATGCGGAGGAGCGGTTCGGCGGGGTGGAGGACTTGCGTCCGAACGGAGCGATTGATGACACGATGCGGCGGTTGCACTTGCGGCAGCGCGAGCTGTACCGCCACTCGATGCGGGCGTCGATTTTGGGGCATGTGTTGTGGACGGTGACGTACGGGACGTTCATCGTCTCGCTGACGATCACGTTGATCGCGGCGACCTCGCTGTTTCGTCAAGGCGTTTTCACGATTGGGACGGTCTATCTCGTCGTTCATTATACGTGGATGCTACTGGGACCCATTGAAGACATCATTCGGCGGATGCAGGACTTGCAGCGGGCGACGGCGGGCATCGACCGGGTGGACGAACTTCGCAAGGAACAACCGACGATTCACGATCACGGAACGGCACGGTTGCCGGACGGGGCGTTGTCCGTCGAGTTCGATGGGGTGACGTTCGGCTACGAGACGGACGATCCGATTCTGCACGACGTGTCGTTCGCGTTGAACGCTGGGACGACGCTTGGGTTGTTGGGTCGCACGGGCAGCGGGAAGACGACGATCACTCGACTCTTATTGAGGTTGTACGACGTTCAACAGGGTTCCGTGCGGATCGGCGGGACGGACGCACGACAACTGCGGTTCGAGTCGCTTCGCCGTTCAGTCTCCGTTGTGACGCAAGACGTGCAACTGTTTCGCGCAACGGTGCGGGACAATCTCACTTTGTTCGATGAACGCGCGGACGACGAGCGGATCGTGCGGGTCATTAAGGAGTTGGGGTTGACGGCGTGGTACGACGGGTTGGCAGACGGACTCGACACGGTGATCGACGGGGACGGCGGGCTGTCGGCGGGGGAAGCGCAGTTGCTGGCGTTCGCGCGCGTCTTTCTCAACGAGCCGGGACTCGTCTTGTTGGATGAGCCGTCCTCGCGGATGGACCCGGCGACCGAAGCGCAGTTGGACAGAGCGATGGCGCGGCTGTTGGAGGAACGGACGGGCATCGTCATCGCGCATCGGCTTCAAACGGTGCGGCGGGTCGATCACGTCCTGATTCTCGACGCGGGGCGGATTGTCGAGTTCGGCGAGCGCGTCGCGTTGGAGCGCGATCCCGACTCGCGGTTTTCTCAGTTGCTCAAAACAGGGCTGGAAGAGGCGTTGGCATGAATACCTTAGTGGTCCTGTGGCGGCTCATCAAGTTTCGACCGTTCCTGATGGTGACGAGCATCGTCCTGTGGGGGCTGGACGACATGGTCCCGCTCGTCATCGTGTTGTTGTCGAAACTGTTTTTCGACACGCTCTCAGGCGACGCTCAGGCGGGGTGGAACTTGTGGACACTGTTCGCGCTGTTCATGGCGGTCGAGATCGGCAACCACGTCTCGATTTTCGGCGCGGTGTGGTCTTGGACGCGGCTAGAGAAGTCGTTGCAGTCGTTGGTGCGACGGAACGTGATGGAGGCGTTGCTGACGCATCCGAACGCGCGGTCGGTTGCGGAGCGGTCTGGCGAGTTGACGAATCGGTTTCGGGACGACGTGGAGCATGTCGTCGAGTTGGCGGAAGAGTACGTCGATCTGTGGGGGAACGTGCTCTTTGCGATCATTGCGTTCATCATCATGTGGGGGATCGACCAGACGTTGACGGCGGTGACGGTCGCGCCCGCGATGGCGGTGGGGATCACCGTCGCGGCGGCGCAGACGCGGATTCAGCGATACCGCCGGCGGAACCGCGAAGCGACGGCGCGCGTTACCGACTTCATCGCGGAGGCGTTTCGTTCCGCGTTGGCGGTGAAGGTTGCGGCGGCGGAATCGAACCTCGTGCGACACTTCGACGGGTTGAACGAGACTCGGCGGAAGGCGGCGCTCCGCGACAATATGCTGTCGAACACGCTGCGGTCGTTTTGGTGGAACATCGCCCAACTCGGCACGGGCGGCATCCTGCTGATGATGGCGCTCAAGATGAAGACGAACGGGTTTTCCATCGGCGAGTTCGCCCTGTTCGTCCACTATCTGCCGCAGGTGGCGGGGAGCGTGGGGATGGTCGGCGTTGTGGCGACGGCGCATCAGAAGACGGCGGTGTCGTTCAAACGGTTGCGCGATCTGACGGGCGGAAACGACGGCGACTATCGGCTGCTGAATCACGGAGAGGTCTATCTGACAGGCGAACCGCCTCGACTTCCCGCCGTCGTCCAAACGGGCAACGACCGACTCGCCGAACTGCGGGTTGAGGGGCTGACGTACCGACATCCCGACTCGGAGAACGGGGTGTTTGAGGCATCGTTCTCGGTGGCGCGGGGGTCGCTGGTTGTCGTGACGGGGCGGATCGGGTCGGGGAAGACGACGCTGTTGAGGGCGATGCTCGGCGTGCTGCCGAAGGACTCCGGCGAGATCGTTTGGAACGGCGCGGTGGTGAACGATCCGGCGACGTTCTTCACACCGCCGCGAGCCGCCTACACACCGCAAACGCCGCGCCTGTTCAGCGAAACGCTGCGCGACAACCTGCTCTTGGGCATGGAGGCGTCCGACGCGGACTTGGCGGAGGCGATTCGGCTTGGCGTGATGGAGGACGATATCGCCACGTTTGAGGACGGGCTCGAAACACGGGTCGGACCGCGCGGCGTGCGGTTGAGCGGCGGACAAGTCCAGCGGGCGGCGGCGGCGCGCATGTTCGTGCGGCGGGCGGAACTGCTTGTGTTCGACGACCTGTCGAGCGCGTTGGATGTCGAGACGGAGCGGACGTTGTGGAACCGCGTCTTTGAGGAGAAGCGGACGTGTGTCGTCGTGTCGCATCGGCGGGTCGCGCTGCGTCGCGCCGACCGGATCGTTCTCATGAAAGCCGGGCGGATCAACGCGACGGGGACGTTGGAGGAACTGCTCGCATCAAACGAGGAGATGACGCGGCTGTGGGCGGGGGATTTGGGGGAGAAGTGAGAGTCGAGAGGTGAGAAAAGAGGAGTGAGAAGTGAGTTTCCGGAAGTGTTTGAGTACGTTTGTAGCCGGTTAGTTGTGACGAGTTTCATACGTAGCGAAACGCGCAAAACGACCCGCTCACCTCACTTCTCACTCCTCTTTTCTCACGTCTCGATCTTCAATTCACGGAGATCGACTCGATCCGTTGCCACGCAGAGGCGAGCGTGTTCGCGTCGTTTCGGTACTGGAAGTAGTAATTCAGCACCTTACCGACGTGTCGCTCCGTTTCGCGGCGTTGTGGGATATCGTCGGTGACGCGACCCGGACCCGCGTTGTAGGCGGCGATGGCGAGCGCGTAGTTCCAGTCGAACCGCTGCAACAGATGGGCAAGGTAGCGGATTCCGGCGTCCGCGTTGCGGATCGGGTCGAAACGACCGTCGCGGTTCTTGTCGAGCAGGTCGCCGCCGGAGATTTCGATGCCCATGTCGCCCGCTGCGCCCGGTAGCAGTTGAAAGAGTCCGACCGCTTTGGATGTTGAGATCGCGTGCGGGTTAAAGGCGGACTCGGTACGCATCATCGCCAGAATCAACTCGACTTCGACGCCGTACTTGTTCGCGTGATGTTCGATCAGCCCGCGAAGGTTTCGGTTCAGGTTCGACGGAATATCGGGCTGTTTGTCGACGGCGGACGTGATGACGCGCTTCGGCGACGTGGTGCGCGGCGGAACGGACGGGATCGAGACAATCGGCTCAGGTTCGACATAGGCTGGCGACAGGTCGGGTTCTTCCACCGGAGCCAGTCGACCCGGTTGACGGTCGCGGATGGACGCCAACGTGAACGACTCGGAACTGAGGACAGGCACGGCGCGGCGCGCTTGAACGACCGATTCGTCGGCGGTCTGAGAGGGAGTCTCCGCGATGGGGGTCGCGACGGTCGGCAGCGGCGTTTCTTTCGGCGCGGACACAACGGGCTGCGTCTTCGGTTGCGTCGGGGGACTCGCG